>NZ_JAMDLG010000016.1 GCF_023721715.1 Parasegetibacter sp. NRK P23 | reverse complement strand
AACTGTATGGACAAGGAATGCGAATGTCTGATTTTGCAGTAGACATTGAAAAAGCCTGCCTATAACAGCGGTTTACTAATAGCCGGGTAAGACGGTAAACGTGATGTTCATATTCTAATGCAAATTCAATCCCGGCAAGACTGTTTACGTTTTTAAATCCCGTCCATCAGTAAGCCGTACCGTTAGCGGAAAGCCAAGACACTCTCTACGAACCAAAACAGATATGAAAATTAAAACAGTAAAAATTCAAAATTTTAGAGGCTATAAAGATGAAACAGTTATCGACTTTGACGACTTGACGGTCATTGTTGGTAAAAACGACATCGGCAAATCGACAATATTTGAGGCTTTAGACATCTTTTTTGAGAATAGAAAAATCGATGCTAATGATAGGTGCATTTATGCTTCAGCAAAGGAGTATCCAACTATCACAGTAATTTTTAAAGACCTGCCTTCAAAACTTGTTTTGGACTCAACTGTTGAAACTTCTCTTCAAGATGAATTTCTTGTCAATGCAACAAACGATTTAGAGATAAAGAAGACATATGCTTCAAAAGTCAAAACTCAAATAGCATGTCAACACTTTAAAGAAAAAAATCTAAAAGACTTGTTGCTCTTGAAAATAGAAGACCTGAAACAAAGAGCAATTGATTTGACTGTTGATAAAACGAAATACAATGCAAAGATTAGTTCAGATATAAGAAAAGCAATTAGGGAACATCCAGGCATTAAATTAGACACAATAGAAACATTATTAGATGTAGACCAAGAAGGGCTAAAAAATATTTGGGATAAAATCTTGCAATACCTTCCATTATACGCATTGTTTCAAGCGGACAGAAAAAATGATGAGAAGGATACGGAAGTTCAAAATCCGCTAAAATTTGCAGCAGAACAAGCACTAAAAAAATATCAAGGTGTTTTAAACAGAATAAAAGAGCGTGTAGAGAAGCAAGTTTCAGAGATTGCAGATTTAACTATCGACAAACTCAAAGAAATGAACGAAGATGTTGCGGAGAAGCTTAAACCTCAATTTGATAAAGAGTTAAAATGGGCAGACTTATTCAAACCAACACTTTCAAGTGATGATGTTCCAATGAACAAAAGAGGTAGCGGTGTTAGACGGTTAATTTTAATAAATTTCTTCAGAGCGGAAGCTGAACGGAAAAAGACAAAAAATAATAATCCTAATGTCATTTATGCAATAGAAGAACCTGAAACTTCACAACATCCAGATTGGCAAAAGAAGTTAATTGAAGCCTTGGTTTCGCTATCAAAAAATGACAATACACAAGTTCTAGTTTCAACACATAGTCCAGCATTATCAAGACTAGTGCCCATAAATAGTATACGATATATCCAAAAGGATAAAAGTAAGAAAGTTACTATTGATGTCGGCAGCGAAAAAAACCTTGAAGATATTGCCAATACATTAGGCGTTTTACCTGATATTCCAAAAGCAATTGAAAAACTAAAAGTTATCTTGTGTTTGGAAGGTCCCAACGATATTATATTCTTTCAAAACCTCTTAAAGCTATTCGGACTAGACATTGAAAATAATGAAAAGGTTATTTCTATATTTCTAGGCGGCGCCACCCTCGAACAATGGGTTAAAAACAATTACTTAAAGAAGCTTAATCTTCCAGAAATTCATATCTATGATAGCGACGTTGCAAAATACGCAGCATCAATTGCCGCTGTAAACGGTCGAGGTGGTAAAAATTATGGAACGCAGACTATAATGTATGAAATAGAGAATTATATTCATCCAGACTTGATTGGAGGTTTGTATAAGGTGACAGATATATTTTTCGACACATCTACACCTAATTGGATTGATACTTGGAAAATTAAAGATGTACCCAAGGAACTTTCAGTATTTCTAAAAGCTTTAAAAGCTGCAGGGCAAACACATATCCGAGGAGAAAGTCCCGAAGCAATTAAGCCGACACTTGCTTACAAAGGTTCACCGCTTTTAACAAAAAAGCATATTGAGGATTTAAAAGCCGACAAGGAAGTTGAAAGTTGGGTTTCAAAGATTCAAGACTGTTTCCTATAAGTGGCCATCCGCTAACAGTAGTTTACTGAATAGCCGGGTAGACGGGGAACGTGGTGCTCAGTTTCCTAAGTAAGTTTCATCACGGCAAGACTGTTTACGTTTCTAAACTCCCGGCCATCAGTAAGCCTTTACGTTGTGGGCTATTGCCCTTCTGGATTGATACATGCTAAAATTGCTAAAGACTGATATTTATTGACGCGGTAAAATCTGATTTCGAAAATCTTGTTGTTTTAATTGACGACGTTTTTTTCGGCAGTTTCATCAAAACAAATTATATGCGATTTCTGAGTGTTTTTACCTTTCTGTTTGCTTCTTCTTTATTTGTGGGCGCACAGAATAATGATTCTTTATTTATCGCTTCAGCATTGACGAAATTGAAAAACTCTAAAGAATATACGTTAAAGGTAGCTGATCTCATGCCTGAACACCAATACGGTTTCCGGCCGACGAAAGAGGAAATGAGTTTTGGAGAGCAACTTTTACATATTTGCTCAAACCTTGGTTGGCTGAGTTCTTCATATTTATCGACTGGCAATAATCCAGTGTCAAAGGAGGACGGTAAACTTCAAAACAGAGACAGTATTCGAAAAGTTGTGGTTCGGACTTATGATTATGCTATTGCTGTTTTGACGCGGTTTTCAGCAACTAATCTTTCTGACACAGTAAAATTTTTGCCGGGCCAATGAGCAAGCTTCAGATAATTAATCTTTTAAGCGATCATCAGACGCATCATCGAGGTCAGTTGCTTGTTTATTTGAGGCTTTGTGGTTTGACACCCCCAAAGTATGTTGGCTGGTAATGCAGACGTTCCTGGCTGACAAGGATTGATTATTTTTTACCCGCTTACCAGCGGGCAACTAGCCCACAACAATAGTTTTGCAATAGCCGGGTAAGACGGTAAACGTGATGTTTAGTTTTCAAAGTAAATTCATTCACGGCAAGACTGTTTACGTTCTCAAATCCCGGCCATCGCAAAGCCGTTACGTTATGGGCAATTAATCGGAGCGTATGGATTTCGTATTGCTTTGACGGTTTTCTAAAATGACGCAGGCTATTTCTAAGATTTTTCCCTTTTATTTTAACCTAGGCAATAGGTGTTTTAACCGAATCTTGGAGGAGTTTTAAACGGATAGTAAATCAATAGATTGCAGATTTACAATTGGGTTTGAAATTACACGCTCAAAGTCCTTTTGTTTTTGGATACCGTGTTTTAACCAGATAAGATTTTGTGGCGACATTTCACCAAACTGGATTTATAACTTTGAATTGCGAATCAGTTAAACAGCAACAAATGACAATTTACATTCAAAGTTATAGTCCAATGGAGAGCGGGTGGGAGTCCCGTACTTTCAAACTCTGTTTGCTGGTTCGCAGTACCATTGGACTATTTAAAAATTTTTCCATATGCGAACCAGTAGACAAAATGGATTGAAGCGACCAGAAGTTCGTAGCTTGAAAATTCAATCGAGAGTCAAGAAAAACCTCTACAGTGAAACGTACGTTTCAGAGATTCTATTAAATGGTAAATGGCTGACTGATCTGGGCTTTTTGGATGGTGGACGTGTTTCGGTATTGACGATGCCCAAACTGCTAATTATCCGATTGGTTGAGTAAGAGTAAGCAAGGTCGTCAGAACATAGCCTTTTGACGACCTTATTTCATGACTTTATTTGACACCTGTTTTAATTTGCCCATAACATCGGTTTACTGCTAGCCGGGTAAGACGGTAATCGTAATGTTCATTTTTCAAAGTAAATTCACTCGCGGCAAGACTGTTTACGTTTCCAAAATCCCGTCCATCAGTAAGCCGTACCGTTGTAAGTAAGCCTAAAACGACCACCATGCAAATAAGGAGAATCTTAACACTAGCAACACTTTTAATTTTATCAATTACCAGCTATTCGCAGACTTATTCATCCAATGTTTCTTTTGTTGGGACAAAATCTATTGTACTCACGGCAAAGATGGAGGCATATGGTAAACTTTCAAGTGGAGAGACAATAAAATCAGGCTGCGATCATGGTGCTTGCTATTTTCAAATAACGTATAACGGACGAAAAGTTGCAGAAACACTAGGTGAAAATTTTAGTTCTTTAAAAATTTATGAATTCGACTTTGCCGGAGACGGAGACAAAGAACTAGTTGTAGTAGTTGACCAGCAGAAAATAAATAAACGTGGTGACTACGACGGGCAAACTACAATGCTATATGTTTATAGATACTCTAAAGGCCAATTACAAAAGTTATTTGAGAAAGAAGTTATGTATTACAAGACTTTAATCAAAAAGAGTTATATAGAATATTACATGCCCTCGGGTCTTGACACAGTTTGGCATTATTATTTGGGAGTATTTTACGAAATGACGCCAGTGCAGATCAAGAACTGATCTTAAGCTTACGATAAGATAGGCTATACTTACAACATCGGTTTACTGAATAGGCGGGCTGACGTGTTACTTGGCAAATCATTTTTCTAACAAATTCGTTCTCGGCAAGACGGTTTACGTTTCCAAACTCCCGCCCATCAGTAAGCCGTACCGTTATGGGCAAGGCTAAAAGACAGACAACGTGAAAGCAAAAATATTCTCACATAGACATTTAATCGGGACGACAGATTTGCAAGTCGGTGACGAAAGTATGGGTGGAATGTTTGGAGAATTTTCTCCGACAGAAATATACTTTGAAAAAATTCAGAAATCCGTTTGGGAGTTTTGGCAGACAAATAAGCAAGATTATCAGAAGTGGTATTCTTTGCGACTAAATGTTCAATTGAAAAATGGAGTTTTTCTATTTCCTCAAGGCGGTTACACTATTGACGATATTACGGAACTTCCAGACGAACCAAAAAGGATAAATATTGTTGGCGTTAATAGTAAAATTATTCAAGACTTTTTCTTGACTAATCCACCGAGACCTTTTACGGAAGAACCTTGGAATGAATTAAAAATCGAGCAGAAAATTGCTTTTGAAGACGAACTCAAAAAAGAATTGGGATTTGGAGACAAATCTATCTTTAACTTTCTAAGGAATACGACAAAACACCCATTATTTGAAAGCGATTTTTCTGCGTTCTGTCACGACCAAAGAAATGGCTATGTTTTGTTTGAAATTAGGAAACCTGAATTTGAAAACCAATTTGCCTTAGTTCATTTAACTTGGACAAGCAAAAAAGAAAAAGAAGGTTATCCTAGCACGACTTTTTATTCGGATTTTGACGACTTTAAATATTCAAGAATGTATGCGGACAAAGCTGAATTGGAGGACTAAATTAATGGAAGACCAAAGAAGCCCAGCCCATAACGTCGGTTTACTGCTAGCCGGGTTAGACGGTAAACTTGATATTCATTTTCCCAATTAAATTCAACCTCGGCAAGACTGTTTACGTTTCCAAACTCCCGTCCATCAGTAAGCCGTACCGTTAGCCGCAACAGCATTCTAAGACATTTTATCATAGATGATGAGTAGAGAACATGAGCAATTTCGACGGATATTGGATGAACTAAGCACACTTGCCGTAGTGGACAAAATAAAGTTCTTAGACGAGTTCCTTTTTTGTTTCACACTATCCGGTAGAGCAATATGGTCTGACGAGCAAGCAACTCCTGTAGAAATTGCGGATGCTTTTAAATGGACGAACGAATTGCAGCACAGAGTTTGGAACATTCGATCTGACCTCCTGAATGGACAAGACGACAATTATGCAAGCAGATTGTATGACAACATGAGATTTTACGGCGAACAATCTAGTTTGCTTAGTAATCAATTGGTGCCGATGACTATACAGGCTTACAATGTATTCAAGCAGAGACGAAAATTGCATGAGTAAAACAGGATAGATTTTTAACCCACAGTCAGGTATGGGTTTGACAAATAGTCTTTAATTTTCATTGAATAGAGTTGGACTATCAATAATCGATCAGAGCTTGTTGTTGTTAAAAATGACCAACACTACATTGACTTTTTCGAAAGTTATTTGTTGATAGTATTCACGGGCTGACATTAAGGAACTAAATTCTTACTTTCATATCATTATTAAGTAAAACCATAATGCGGCTAACAGTAGTTTTGCAATAGCCGGGTAAGACGGATAACATGGTGTTCATTTTTCAAAGTAAATTCACTCGCAGCAAGACTGTTTATGTTTCTAAAATCCCGTCCATCGCAAAGCCTTTCCGTTGTGTGCCATTGTAATGGACGCTTAAACTATGAAAGGACTTTTTACAATATGTATGGTCGCCATTTACTTTTTTGCCTGCACGACAAATAAGGCGATTTACATAGACATTCCTGGGGATTCGACAACATACACTTGCAACCCCATTTTGGGCCAAAAATTGATACTACATCTAGACACTTTAATAAATTCGGAGGATGGTTCGTATGCAATTGGGCAAGTTGGTAAGTGTCACGTTTCTGACAGAGTTGGGTTTAAAATAGGAAAATGGACTAAATACTATGCATCTGGCGTTGTAAAATGCCAAGGTAATTATGGTTTCAGTATTTTAAGAAATTGCGGTCCTATGGGTTATGGATATGACGAATATTGCTATAAACTGGGACGATGGGTTTATTACTATGAGGATAGGACTATTGAGGCTGATATTTTGTATGACACTATTCAAAAATGGCTTGTAAGTCCAACATGCGGAGACACAGTTTATTTTAAAACGAGCGTTATCAACTCTTCATCGCAATTTTTTAACACCGACAATAAATTAATTACCGCTGACTCTTCATTAATAAAATATTATTTAGGAGAAGATGAAGGCATAACTGTTGAATAACGGCACACAACCGCGGTTTACTGTCAGCCGGGTAAGACGGTAATCGTATTGTTCATTTTTCAAGGTAAATTCACGTTCGGCAAGACTGCGAACGTTTCCAAACTCCCGTCCGTCAGTAAGCCGTACCGTTGGGCGAAATTTCAATCGAAACTTATCATAAATGAAAATTTCCAAGATTAAGATTTTTCAGTTCCGTTCAATTAAAGAAGCAGTCATTGACTGCAAAGATTTCAACGTGTTTGTTGGACAAAATAATTGTGGAAAGACAAATTTTTTCGAAGCTGTCGAGTGGTTTTACCTGGGAACGGGAAAATCTGTAAGTCTAAAAGATATTTCATTTAAGAGAAATCCAGACAACGAAATCATTGTTGAAATAGAGTTTGTAGGTGCGCAAGACGGAATTCAGAAAATGAAAAACGAAGCCAATGGAACAAAAATAAAGGGTGTTATTGGATATAGTGATTCAATTAAAGTAAAAAGAAGCAGTTCTGACAATAAGAGAAAAATAATAATTGATGATAAAGAGATTGAAAAGTTGCCTACTGGGTTCGACACGGCGTTTAATGACTTTTTGCCTAGGTTTGAATACATCAGTACCAAACAATACTTTGAAAGCGTTGCAAAATATGGGAAAACAACGCCTGTTGGCATAATGCTTTCTGGCGTATTAGCAACTATCTTGGAAAAAATTCTCAATACAAGAGTTTTCAAGAAAAATTCACAGAATTATTTGAAGATGAAAAATCGGATGTCAAAATTGAATTCGACAATTTGGGTAATAAAGTAAAATTGCATTTAGAAAAGCAATTTCCTGATACAACAAAAGTGAAATTTGAGGTTACTCCGCCGGTTTTTGAAGACTTACTCAAAAATTTTGATACAACGGTTGATGACGGTGTTGAGACAACTGCCTCAGAAAAAGGTGACGGAATGCAGCGAGCATTAATGTTAGCGATAATTCAGGCATATGCAGAGTTTCGGCGTCAAAATGAAGATATTGGCAAATCTTTTCTGTTTTTTATAGACGAGGCGGAATTGCACTTGCATCCAACAGCCCAAAGAAACTTGAAGAATGTCTTACTTGAACTTTCAATAACAATGGACCAAGTATTTATTAATACCCATTCATCTGTTTTAGTTGCAGATGAACATGATCAATAACAAATATTCAAGGTTGAAAAAATTAATAAAGAAACTGGAATTTTTCCTATAGGCGAACTTGAAAAGCCTTACATAATTTATGAATTGCTAGGAGGAAGTCCTTCTGATCTTTTGTTGCCAAGAAATTTCTTAATAGTTGAAGGCCCTAGTGAAGTGGAATTTTTGACCCGTGTTATAAAAAGGCATTATTCTAATGAATGTCAAATTCAAATTATTTCGGCTGAAGGCGATACTGATCAAACTGAAAGGACAATTAATTCCATCGAAAAAGCTTTTTCTCCACTTAATAAGAGCCTTTATAGAGATAAAATTCAAATTCTTTGCGACAAACCATCCTTAAAAAGAGAAGGAGGCGTCAAAGACTTTTTGAGTCGCTTTTCGGACTTAACTAAAAATAAGCAAATTGTTTTTTTACCCTTTGGATCTTTAGAGGAATGTTATCCAAATCATCTAGATTGGAAACGTACGGATATTCAAGTATCCAGTATGACTGGTAAGCAAAAAAGACAACTAGCAAAAAGAATAGGAAACGAAATAAGCAAAGAGCAATTTGAGCAAGAAATGTCTGTGATATTTGGAATACTCAAAACTACATGGACAAATGCTTTCTAAAACTTCGCCCAACAGCGGTTTACTAATAGCCGGGTAAGACGGTAAACTTGTTGCCCAATTTTCAAAGTAAATTCACTCGCGGCAAGACTGTTTACGTTTCCAAACTCCCGTCCATCAGTAAGCCGTACCGTTGTGCGTCACTTTAAATAGACTGGTATATGACAAATACTTACTTGACATTTCAGAAATTTAATGACCTTGAATTGGCGAAGCAGGTTGCCGAAAGACTTAAGGAAGGAGGTGTTGAATGTTTGTTGGAAAATAATCAAAAGTTTTTTGACCCGAGCTTTGCTAATAATCAAATAGAACACGACATCAGTATTAAAATCAGCTCTGAAAAATTTTCAGATGCTCATAAAGCGCTTGATGAATACTATCAGAAGAGTCTTCATGACGTAGAATCTGATTACTATTTGTTTGAATTTACAGACGAGGAACTAGTCGAAATTATTTCTAAGCCAGACGAGTGGGGGCACTTTGATTATCAGTTAGCGCAAAAGATACTTCGCGACAGAGGGAATGAAATAAAGCCTGAAGTTGCCAATCTTTTAAAAGTGAATCGAGTTAAAGAGTTGGCTAAGCCGGATTCTGCGCATAAGTATTTCATCTATTTAGGTTATGTGTCGTCTGTTTTTGGTGGACTATTTGGAATTATAATTGGTTGGACTCTTGCTTATTTCAAAAAAACTCTCCCTGATGGACGACGTGTTTATGCTTATAGAGAGACTGAAAGAAATCATGGGACTAGAATGTTGTTAATTTCATGCGTTAGTTTGACCATTTGGATTTTATTACGGCTTGCACTTCTCGACTAACATAAACAAGCGAACGCACAACAGTAGTTTACTGAATAGCCGGGTAGACGGGTAACGTGATGCTCAGTTTTCAAAGTAAATTTAATCGTGGCAAGACTGTTTACGTTTTCAAACTCCCGTCCATCAGTAAGCCGTACCGTTAGCACCAATTTTTATAGACAGGTATGAAAAAAATATTGACTACATTAATCTTTGTTTTTTTTACTTTGACAGTTTTTTCACAAGATATAATTACTGATAGGTTGAAGTCTTTGACGGATAGCCAACAGTATGGCATAATAATTTATGAGTATTCGTCAAAGTATGAGAATTATTCTTCGAAATCCTTGTATTACGTTGGTCATGCCTATTATATGAAAGAAGACGACATGAACTGTCTTAAGTTTATGGACTTATCTATAAAGAAAGATAGCAGCAATCACGCTTCCCATTATATAAAAGGTTCCACGTTTAATTATATGGGAAAATACAAAGAAGCAATTCAAAGTTTAAAAACCGCGATTAGTATTAAGCCTGATGACGCACTTTTTTATAGCGGCATCGGTGATTCTTATTATAATCTTAATGAATATGAACTGGCGTTGGAAAGCTATAAGAAAGCTACGGGACTTGATCAATGTCCAGACCGACCCTTTCTTATGATAGGGCAAATTTATTCAGAATTGAATCGGAGCAATGACGCATTGCAGGCTTATTATACAGCAAAAAGTAGAATCGAAAAGAATTCAGATTCTTACATAAGTACGTTATTTAATATAGGTCTTTTGGAGTATTTGAAAAATAATTTTGAGCAATCTGAATTCAGTTTTTTGCAGGTGTTACAATTGACTCCTGACGATTATCAATCGATGGCGAAGCTGGTTCAAGTTTACCATGGTAAAAAGGACTATGAAAAAGCTGCCTCTTATAAGTCACTTCTTTATGGAGCACATAAAAGTGGATTGCTATCTGGTGAATTGAAAGATAAATTTTGCTTTGATCAATTTAAATGGGGTGACTATTCTATCCAGGTTTTCGAACGCTTCGAAGATGAAAATAAAGGAAAAATATACAACAAGCATATTTTTTATTTGATAGACAAGGATGGGGAAATTGTTTTAAGTGTTCAGACTGAGTTCTCGCCTTTTTCTGTTTCTTTGGGAGGACCAAAATATTTATTGTGCGCCAGCAAAAATGGGGCGCATTATAATCCAGGTATCGGTTTTAATGACGATCTAAAATATGATGATCTCAAATCTCATGCAATCAAGCTTTTTGAAAGATATGCTAAATAGTCAAACTGGTGCTAACATCGGTTTACTAATAGCCGGGTAAGACGGTAAACTTGATGTTCATTTTTCAAAGTAAATTCAATCACGGTAAGACTGTTTACGTTTCCAAACTCCCGTCCATCAGTAAGCCGTACCGTTATGGGCAAAGCCATTTGACATCAAAATGAAGATAAAGGATATTTACTCAGATATTAAGACTGAAATTTTCGTCGTGTTGAATCAGGACGATAATAATATTCTTGATTGGACTATTGAGCCGACATCATTAGAGCTTTTGCCGGAAGACGAGAATATTTATTTGGTTAAAGCGTTTCAGGTTTCAGCAGACGAAACTGTTGATTGTTACCTTTTAATATTGATACCTGAAAGAATAGCTGAGACTGTTGTTAAAATGAATTCAGGTGGACATTTAGTTGTTGAAAACTTGTACGAGCAAGATCGGTCTATAGTTCCAGCAGTTGCATCCGACTGTTTTGGTAACTATGAGCTATATTTCGCAAAAGAAAATCCTCAAGTTGGGATTAAAGTTTTAAGAGCTGGGTTGACTAAAGCAAAAAACAAAAATGTTGTAGCTGAGGATCTGGGATATTTACTTCGTGACGAGAACATGATTTTAGAAGCAGTGGAAGCGTTTAAGATTAGCGAATCAAACGGACCTTCTTCAGCATACATTTATTTAGAACTATCGAATCTGTATAAACAAATAGGGCACGCAGACCTGGAGTTAACATATTTGCAAAAGTTTAAAGAAGGCATTGGGACTGAATAGTAGATAAATGCCCTGCCCATAACATCGGTTTACTAATAGCCGGGTAAGACGGTAAACGTGATATTATTTTTACAAAGTAATTCAAGCTCGGTAAGACTGTTTACGTTTTCAAACTCCCGTCCATCAGTAAGCCGTACCGTTGTGGGCCATTATTCGCTGACTGGCTCTAATTCACTTTTATAATTTGACGGCTGAAAAATATTTGATTTTCAAGTATTTATACCATTTCTTTTTGACGCCCGTAAGAGAATAATAAAAGGCTTAAATTTGCTTTTATGAAAATTGCACTTCAATATGTCAATGATATTCACGGCCGGACTCAGGCTGTTCAGCTTCCCGTTACGGAGTGGGAAAAGGTATTGAATAAGTTGAAGAAATATGAGCAAACTCTTAAAATTAAAAGCGACTTACAAGAGGCTTTTGAGGAAGTCAAAACTTTACAGCGCTCAAAGTCCCGTAAGCAGACTTTAAATGACTTTCTGAATGAGTTATAAGGTTATTCCGACCTCAACTTTTAAAAAAGAGGCAAAAAGGCTCATAAAGAAATTTCCATCGTTAAAGAATGAACTTTTAGACCTAAGCAAGTCATTGGCTGAATCTCCAGAGACTGGTACTCCTTTAGGCAATAATACTTTTAAAATACGGGTTGCTATCCAAAGCAAGGGCAAAGGGAAAAGCGGAGGGGCAAGGGTGATAACTTATGTCGTCACAGCAGACGAGGAAGTATATCTATTGACCATTTACGATAAGTCTGACCTGGCAAATGTGGATGACAAAACTTTAAAGACTATTATTAAGAAGCTTGCATCAGATTAGTAACGGCCCACAACAGCGGTTTACTAATAGCCGGGTAAGACGGTAAACGTGTTGTTCATTTTTCAAAGTAAATTCAATCTCGGCAAGACTGTTTACGTTTTCAAACTCCCGTCCATCAGTAAGCCGTACCGTTACAGGCAATACCCACGACACTTAACAAACAAAAAATATGGACAGAATTACAGAAAGTTTAATCTCAGAACTACTTACAAATCTTGAAATTAAATCTGAAGGTGAAGCAAAAGACTTTGAAAAGCTAGTCAACTATGCTGTGATCTCTGGTGAATACAATAAGACATTTGACATTGAAACAGTTACTGTTGGTGAAGGTGGTGACACAGGATTGGACGGAATTGGAATAATTGTTAATGGTCAGTTGATTGAAACTACTGATGAAATTGATGACTTATTGGAGAAAAACAACTTTCTAGAGGTTGAATATGTATTTACTCAGTCAAAAACCTCTTCTAGTTTCGATAGTGGTGACATGAATACTTTTCTATTTGGCATTCTCGATTTCTTTTCTATAAAGCCTAAATTAGTAAGAAACGAGGACGTTAAAAGGCTTGCTGATATTTCGAATTACCTTTTTGAAAAGGCACCCAAGTTCAGAGAGAACCCGTCGTTAAAGTTATTTTATGTGACTACAGGAAAATGGGTTGATGATGCGAATTTAAAAGCTGTAATAGAAAATGGCGTTGCAGCACTTGAACAGACAAATTTATTTGAAAATATAAAGTTTACTCCATTTGGCGCAAGAGAATTGGCAACTGCCTACAGAAAAACAAAGGAATCTGTTTCAACGACAATCTCTTTTAACAATAGAGTTACAATACCCAAGATAGCAGGTGTATCGCAAGCATATATCGGGTTAGTTCCTTTTAGTGAGTTTCTGAAAATAGTAGCAGACGATTCCGACATCCTTTTAAATGTTTTTGAGGATAATGTTAGAGATTTTCAAGGAGATAATAATGATGTTAATGGCGGTATAGCAATGACCTTAAATAGTGATGATTCTGAGATTTTTAGCGTTCTAAACAATGGTGTTACAATTGTAGCTAGCCTAATTTCTCCAACTGGAGACCAGTTCACTATTACTGATTACCAAATTGTTAACGGATGCCAAACGAGTAATGTGTTGTATAATAATCGCCATGGAAGTAATATTTCTAAGGTTCAAGTTCCAATTAAACTCATTGCTACAAATGATGATGAGGTTAAAACCAGGATTACTTTAGCCACAAACAATCAAACTCCCATAAAGAAGGAACAACTCGCCTCTCTCACGCAATTCCAAAGGAGTTTAGAACAGTATTATAATTCATTTAACGGTGATGAGCGAATTTTTTACGAACGCCGGTCAAAACAATATAATGCCGACAATAGTGTGCAAAGATCAAGGATTATTACTGTTCCTTTCCAGATTAAATCGTTTGCAGCGATGTTTTTAGATGAACCCCACAACGTTACCAGCTTTTTTGGTACAATAGTCAGACGCCTAAATGAAGGTAAGGCTTCTATATTTGGAAATGACCATTTGTTTTCGCCATATTATACAAGTGCTTATTGCTACTTCAAGTTGGAAACGTTTTTTAGACGAGGTTCGATAGACTCTTCATACAAAAAGGTCAGATTTCATATTTTAATGCTCTTCAGAATTACGAATTCGAAGGACGTTTTGCCTCCATTTAACAGTAAAAAAATTGATAAGTATTGCGAGCATTTGCTAACTATTCTTTACGACGACACCAAGTCTTTGAAGGCTTTTCAGAAATGTATTGACATTATTGATCAATCTGGATTCGATAAAAGTGAAAAACAAAACTTGAAATTACTTTCAAAGACGAAAGTGTTGACAGACTTTGCTAAGAGATGAATACTGCCTGTAACATCGGTTTACTGCTAGCCGGGTTGACGGGTAACGTGAAGTTCAGTTTTCTTAAATAAAATTCACTTGCGGCAAGACTGTTTACGTTTTCAAACTCCCGTCCATCAGTAAGCCGTACCGTTGGCGGTCAGGCTACATCCACCTTCGTAAGTAATTTCAACCATGACTAATAAATTAACGACAAATGGCATCAGAAAATAATGAACAACCTAAAACCGAAGTTAAGGCAGAGACAAAAGTCAAGAAGGCCACAAAGAAGGTAGCAAGGAAGACAGGCGCTTCTACAAAGAAAAAAGCAGCTCCAAAGAAAGCAGTAAAGAAAAGCACTTCTCCTACAGCTTTATCTAACTTCCCGAGACATTCAATTGAAAAGGCTTTGAGGATACCCAAAGCAATATTAGATCAAAATGCAGGAAAAGAATGTACTGACCAAGAGTCTGCAACATATGTCGGTGTTACTTACAATAATGGACCATATGCTTCAGAGATTAGTTCTTCTTTAAAATATGGTTTACTTGAACGACCAGCACCCAAAAAAATAAAATTAACAGAGCTGGCGAAAAAAATTCTTCGTCCTCAAACTTCCGAAGATGAGCTAACTGGTTATAGGGAAGCTGTTTTAAAAGCACCAGTAATTAGTGATGTATATAAACATTATCGCGGCGAAAATTTACCGGACAGAAAGTTTTTTGACAATGCACTTACAGAAACATTTAAAGTTCCTGAAGAAAAGCATTCAGAGTTTACAGACGTTTTTTCAGAATCCCTAACAACAGCAAAATTGCTCGAAAAAAACGGGGAAAAAACGAGGGTTATTGATATTTCAAGTTCTTCTTCATCTCTGGTTGACTCGAATTCTGAGTTGAAAAAGCTGGGTAAAGCTGTTGCCATATCCGATACGGATACTTGCTTTGTAATGCAGCCATTTGCATCGCCACTTGGAGATTATTACAGCAAGATTTATGACCCTGCAATTAGAAAAGCTGGGCTCAATCCTATTAGGGCTGACCAAGACATATTTGGAACAGGCAAAATAATAGACCAAATATGGAGTGGGATAAATTCTGCTAAAGTTTTAATTGCTGAATTAACTAAGAGAAATGCGAATGTATTTTATGAACTTGGTTTAGCACACGCGTTGAAGAAGCCAGTTGTTCTTGTTTCTTCAAATCAAGAAGACGTTCCTTTTGACCTTCAACATATAAGAGTTATTTATTACGACGTAACTGATCCATTTTGGGGCAATAAACTGATTGACAAAGTTGCTGAGAATATATTATCTGCTATTAAAAATCCAGAGGAAGCTATATTGTTCAGAGAGTTATAAGCCCGAACCGCCAACAATAGTTTACTGAATAGCCGGGTAGACGGGTAACGTGATGTTCAGTTTTCTAAGTAAATTCACTCACGGCAAGACTGTTTACGTTTCTAAACTCCCGTCCATCAGTAAGCCTTGCCGTTACCGGCAACCGTAAGACGACACTAAATGACTTTTAGAAATTACCTCACAGGGACAATTTTTGTAATCCTACTTGTCTGGGGTCCAATTGACCACTCTTTGGAAAATTGTTTGCTTATTCGCACCAGCTACCTTATTCTTATACCACTTATTATTTGGCTTCTATTGAGTTGGGTTTGGAACTACTGGCAATCAGCAGGCAAATTGGAACCCATACTCAATCGTATTTTATCTGGTGTAATAAGTGGCGGACTCTTTATTCTCGCAATTTTAGAGGCGACTTCAACAACTCATATTGGAAATACTCAAACGATTAGAACAAGAGAAGGATATGAAGATGTAGGCGATTACATTGAATTACCAGGGCCTGACTATGGAAATGTGCTTGTAATTGTGATAATAGCCATATTGTTTTTTTGGTTTGGCGTTTTGAAAAATTATTCTAAGACTTCCAACTCTAGATAAAAATATGGCAGTAGGCGACAGGCAAAAACTTATCACGGGCATAATAGCAACAGTTCTTAGTGAACGAGCACAGACTAACATATCCTTTGACTGGTTTGTAAATAAACACACTAAAGAGCATTTCGGTAAATACTTCACGACCATTGACAAAATATTCACTTCTCTAAATGGGGACAAGGAAGCCAGTCAAGCCAAACGGATATTGACACTTGACTGTGATGCTTACTTCGGAGGACAACATAACTTTATACTTGAGTTTGACGAGCACCAGCATTTCAGTTCAGCCCGACTTAAAACTTTTGAGTTCTATCCGACTGACTTAAAAGTAAATTTCAGCATTGAAAAATGGAAACAACTTTGCAAAACTCACAAGGAAAAGGCGGACAAATACCGAAAAGCAAAAACTACGACCGACTTTAACTTTGAAGGTGGACGAACAGCACAGAGAGCTTACCTTGATTGTTTTCGGGACCTACTTCCACTGTTGCACGGACTTCAACCAATAGTGAGAATAAATGAGTTTGACGTAACTGACATTTATACGAATAATAAGGAAGCCTGCAACAAAATTGAGAAATTATTAGAAACAAAAATTGCATGACACTCTTTCGGACGGCAAGAGCGGCAGCCGGTAACAGCGGTTTACTAATAGCCGGGTAAGACGGTAAACTTGTTGTTCATTTTTCAAAGTAAATTCACTCACGGTAAGACTGTTTACGTTTCCAAACTCCCGTCCATCAGTAAGCCGTACCGTTGTGTGTAATGCCAGCGAACACCAAAATTGAGCAAGAAGTATGAAAAAAATGCTGACAGTACTTTCTCTATGTATTACTCTAGTTTCTTTCGGACAGAGTACAAAAGATTACAATGACAATGATAAAGTTCGAATTCAAAAGGTTTGTGACACAATAATGAAACTGTTTGCAAATGAAAATGTTGACAGCGCATTGGAAATTTTAAAGAAAAATTCTATTATGCACCCAAACGCTATAGACACTTTAAAGAGTACAATGAATTATCAAATGGACAATCTCGCTCCAGCTTACGGAAGTATTGTTTCATACGATTTTATTATTGAAAGGACGATTAAAGACTTCATCTGCAAGCGCTTTTACATTCTTAAGTTTGACAAGTATTATTTAAAGTTTGATTTCATATTATATAGGAGTAACCGCGAGTGGACAATAACAAACTTTAATTATAACGACGATATTTTAGAGCTACTCTACTGATTTTGGCACTCACACACAACAGCGGTTTACTAATAGCCGGGTAAGACGATAAACGTGTTGTTCATTTTTCAAAGTAAATTCACTCGCGGCAAGACTGTTTACGTTTTCAAACTCCCGTCCATCAGTAAGCCGTACCGTTATGCGCAAAAAACACAACGACCATGGAAGAAATTAGAGATATTGGGCAAACTTTGAAAAGGAGAATTTCTGGAGTTTTCGGAGGGACTTTTCTATTAGTTTGGGCAATCCATAATTGGGACTTAATCTATACTGTTTTAAACTTTGACAGCGGCACTGTTCTTCAGGACAAAATTCTGGCTATTAACAAAATCCTTTCGGAAAAGAGGTTATATGGATTATTGTTTTGTCCTGTTTTCATTGCATTGGTTTCTGTATTCTTTTTTTATGTTTTTACTTATATCACATATGCAATCACTTATTTTTTTAAGCTAAGAGTTCAACCATTTATTCTTAAACGTGTTGACAGATCCAAGGTTGTTGAAAAAGTGAGGTATGATAAACTCAGCCAACAATTTTTTCAGCTAGACAATGACTACAACGCGGATAAAGCAGAATTCATTAGAGGAAGAGATGATAATCAAAGACTAAGTAAGGAAAATAGTACATTGGTGCTAAATATTTCGGAAAGAAATTCTGAGAATGAGAACTTAAAAAATGCCTTAGCTAAATTGGATATCGAATTGAAAGGTACGTATGACAAAAAGTTGAGCGCATTAGAGGAGTTGATTAAATTGCGGGACTCTGAGATATATGACTTGAAAGTAAATTCTGCTCTCGACGAAAAAGAAATTATGCCCGATGTCTTATTCAGTGGAAAATGGCAAAAGAAATTTACTCCTGCAGGAGGTCAAGAAGGGAAGGAGAATTTCACAGTTATTGACGGAAAGTATATAATTAACCAAAAGGTTTTTTTTGTTTTCGACTATGTCAAAATATTTCAGCAAGACACAATGATAGAGTTTTCAAAAAGAAGCGTTGCTAATTCCAGTACACTTTTGAATAGACTAGTTAAGGTTTCGGACAATCTGTATGTTGGCGTAGAAAATTCTAATATTAAAGTCGAGTATATTCGAATGAAATGAGGGATCGCGCATAACAATAGTTTTGCAATATCCGGGCAAGACGGTAAACGTGATGTTTGGTTTTCAAAGTAAATTCAATCTTGGCAAGACTGTTTACGTTTTCAAATCCCGGCCATCGCAAAGCCTTTCCGTTATGCACAATTTTAGGGCGACGTACAAATAATGAATTTCAGACAACAGATAGCAAAGTATGTGACGGGAAACTTGACAAAAAGCCAACTTCCTTCTGTCGGTATGATCGGGCTTGAAGAAGGATTCGATAGCCCATCGCTTCGGATACTTGCTGGACTCGGTGAATCCGAATCTTCTTTTGTTATTGACTATTATTTTGAGTTTTCGCTTAAGGAACTAAATATAATTCTTCCCGATCGAAGACAGGCGGCCATTGATTATGCAATGGCTTTAGTTGACGAGATATTGTGTAAAAATATAGATGTGATTGATGGGACAAAGGAAATATTGCAAAAGGCAATCAATAGTTATGACTTTTTTTCTGAAAGCGAAAAATATTGTTATGACAGCATAGGTTTTGAGGCAGCTTACGGACTGTACGATTTGTTTAATGAACTCTCAGACAATGACTATCCATTGCGGGTTGAAGAAAATTTGGATTTAAAGATTGAAACAAGAGACAGTCTTCTTGCAGAGTTGAAGAGATGGGTTGACAAACTAAAAAACTGTGCATAACATCGGTTTACTAATAGCCGGGTAAGACGGTAAACGTGTTGTTCGTTTTTCAAAGTAAATTCAATCTCGGCAAGACTGTTTACGTTTCCAAACTCCCGTCCATCAGTAAGCCGTACCGTTAGCTGTGATTTTCAAAGACACTTCAAAAAAATATGAAGACAGGAGCAGAAATCAAATTTGATAAAGTAGTAAAGGACGGATTTCACGAAATATTGAAGCCACTGGGCTTTAAGAAAAGAGCGAATAATTTTTATTTAAAGCTTGACACTTTAGGACAAATCATTAATATCCAAAAGAGTTCGTTTGGCAATAAAGACAATATTCGGTTTACCATAAATACAGGAATTTTTGTTCCTGAATATTGGCTTGCATTTTACAATTACAGCGACAAAGGACTTCCAGACTATCCAACTGAACCAGAATGTTTGATAAGGAAAAGAATTGGAAACCTAAGAAACCAGCATGATACATGGTATGACATTCAGGAGCGAACTGACGAGCAACAACTAATTGCCGAAATGAGAAAAAACTTGGCAGATTTTATTCTACCATACTTTAATCGACTTAATTGCACAGAAAAAGTGCTTCAAGAGTTAGATGATGCAAATATGGTGCTGACACCTTTGGGAAAACTAATAATTTATGGAGAACTCAAAAAAATCGACAAGGCTAAACGTGAATACGAAGGATTTTTAAATGATAAAAATTCAAATCCTCATTTCTTAATGCGAGTTAGAGAATATGGACAGAAATATGGACTTGATAAATAGAGAAAACCACAGCTAACAGCGGTTTACTAATAGCCGGGTAAGACGGTAATCGTGATGTTCATATTTCAAAGTAAATTCAACCTCGGCAAGACTGTTTACGTTTCCAAACTCCCGTCCATCAGTAAGCCGTACCGTTGTGGGCTATAATCTGACACAGTTAAATAGGAGATGCGACAACTCGTTGTAGAACCTTTATGCATTCTCTTAAGTTAGTAAGTCAGACGCATGTAAATGGGTTATCGGATCCCTTTTTCTAATAATGTTTATGACAAAATGAAAATTGAATTTATTGATGACATTAGCGATAGCGGAAGATTTCCACATGCTGACCCAAATCAACTCATCCGGATTTATGATTTCGACAATACGCAAGCTCAGTTGCTGAAAGAAAAAATTCAATCTGAAATTGTTGAAAATAAAAAGCAAATAGACTTATCTGGTCTTGAATTTGTGCAAGCTGTTAATTGTAATTTGAGGCTCCAGATTTCTGATTTTGATAGAGGTATTGCTATCATCAACAATGACACTTTTGTTTGTAACTTGACAATTGAAAAATATAAAGAGATGATTTTCTTAATTGAACCTTTTTGCAGTAAGGAAGCAGAAGGGTATCAATGGCTTTATGACCTTGACACTCCTATTGATTTCTTGTTTTCTCCAGGAGGAACTTGGTGACAAATTACAGCCCACAACATCAGTTTACTGAATAGCCGGGTAGACGGGTAACGTGTTGTTCAGTTTCTTAAATAAATTCACTCACGGCAAGACTGTTCACGTTTCCAAACTCCCGTCCATCAGTAAGCCGTACCGTTGGCAGAAATTTATGCGACTGGTATCCTACATATTGATTTTTCTTTTGTTGTCATGCAATTCAAGCATTGACGAAGTAAAACAGGAGGACTATTTATACTTTTCTAAATTGCAAAAAAATGACAAGTATTTAGGGGAGCCACAAAAGGGAGAATGGTTATATAGTCATAAGGAAAGAGAGCAGTATTTGAGCGATTATAAAGCGCTGAACCCGAAATCAAAATTTGTCGGTAGGGACCTTATATATATTGTTCCAATAGGAGCCTTTGACAGTGTTCAGAAAGAAGTCATTGCTATTTCTGGTAAGTATTTAAGCATTTTTTTTCAACGGGAAGTTAAAGTATTAGACAATTTTTCTGACTCGTTGGTTCCTGTTTCGGCGATTCGAAAAACTCGAGATGATATTTCTCAGATTTATGCTCCTTACATCCTTCATAATATTTTAAAGATTCGTATTACTAATGACGCAATTGCCCTTACCGCGGTGACATCAAAAGATTTGTATCCAGACAAGAGGTGGAATTATGTTTTTGGGCTTGCTTCCTATCAAGACAAGGTTTCTGTGACATCAATGTATCGATTCCATAATCGGAATGGAGATTCATCTGAACTTCGAAAATTTGTCTCCAGGATGATCAAAGTAACATCTCACGAGATTGGACATATATTAAACCTCAGACATTGTATTTTGGCTAAATGCTTAATGAATGGAAGTAATACTTTGCAGGAAATAGATAGTTCACCTAGCAGACTTTGCTCGGAATGCCAGAAAAAAATAAATTGGCTGCTTAAATATGATAATAAACGACGATTAGATGATCTTATTAAATTTTTTAAAGAATACGGTTTACATGACGAGCAGGTAGTACTGCAAAAAGACTTGGATCTTTTAAAATAAATATCTGCCAACAGCGGTTTACTAATAGCCGGGTAAGACGGTAAACTTGGTGTTCATTTTTCAAAGTAAATTCATTCACGGTAAGACTGTTTACGTTTCCAAACTCCCGTCCATCAGTAAGCCGTACCGTTGCAAGCAAGTTTATCCGAGCAGTTTCATCAACAATCAAAGACAGACAAAACGTATTTAGACCTCTTGTAAGACTTGAGCCAAAGTGCGCATTGTACGGACGTTTCTCAATTCTAATTTTTCAAGTTTATTGGTCTTGTTTTTTTAAATTTGGCTTAAGCGACCGATTGTCTTTGGCTAGGGTCAAAAGAGCAAGACATAACAAAATCAGGTTGGGAAATCGCCAAGTGTTGACCAAAAAAGCTTGGCAAAATTGCAGCAACGTAAAACATAAAGAATGGCTATTGATATTTTGCAGACTGTTGATATTATTGAAGTGATGGAGAATTTTCTTGAAAGGAAAAGGCCTAAAATAGAAATAAGGAATCAGTTAGACATAGGTTATAAAATAGACGGGCAAAGCATAATTTTATTTGAAATTAGACCTAGATGGGATAAGCCAGAAATAATCTGTGAATATCCATTTGCTAAAACAACTTATGTAAAAAAGAATAACAATTGGAAGGTCTATTGGATGCGAGCTGACTTAAAATGGCACAGCTATCCAATACAACCGACGGTCAGAAATTTGAAAGAATTCATCAGACT
Source organism: Parasegetibacter sp. NRK P23 (assembly GCF_023721715.1). Classification (NCBI taxonomy): domain Bacteria; kingdom Pseudomonadati; phylum Bacteroidota; class Chitinophagia; order Chitinophagales; family Chitinophagaceae; genus Parasegetibacter; species Parasegetibacter sp. NRK P23. The sequence goes on along the minus strand of NZ_JAMDLG010000016.1, from coordinate 2,191 downwards.
AGTTGAAGAAGATAAACATCATTGCTTCTTTGGCTAATATCAATACTGACCCAAAACCTGCTTGCAACAGCGGTTTACTAATAGCCGGGTAAGACGGTAAACGTGATATTTATTTTTACAAAGTAATTCAAGCTCGGTAAGACTGTTTACGTTTCCAAACTCCCGTCCATCAGTAAGCCGTACCGTTGCCTGCTATTTTCTCACCCACTAAGAATGACACAACAAACAATTAATGGCTAAATTTTTAGAAACACAAGCAATTTCAAGCGAATTAATGAAACTCATTAAGGACGCTAAAGACAAGATAATTTTGGTTTCACCATATTTGAAAGTCAATTCTCAAATACAAGAACGACTTAAAACAAAAAGTAAAATTTGGACACTTTCTGAAATTGTAATTATTTATGGGAAGTCCGAACTTAAGAAAACAGAATTGGAGTGGATAAAAGAAATCGAGGACTTGAAGGTAATAGAGAAAAACAACCTGCACGCCAAATGTTACCTTAATGAAGAAAAAGCGATTATTTGTTCTATGAACTTATATGACTATTCCCAACAACACAATATTGAAATGGGAATTTTAATATCACGAAAAGAAGACCCAGAAGCATATCAAACCTTAATTGAAGAGATTAATAATATTAAAGTTAACGGAGTAAGAAAAAAGTTTGACTCACTAAACATTGTTGAAGATCCCTCTAAAATTGCAAGACTTTCAAGTTTAGAAACAAACACCTCATTCGTGAAGGGATTGGAATCTAAACAGATAGAATTAACCCCTTATCAAAAATTAAAGTTTCAACTGCTAAAAGAATGGCGACTATATCAATCAAGAGAAGAAAAAGCGAGCGCTTTTCTTGTATTGACTGACGAAGAAATAAAGACAATTGTTTCAAATGAAAAGCTTGATTCTAATCAGCTCTACAATATCTTGCCAAAGAAAAAAGCTATCAAATATGGGGACGAAATCTTTAAACAACTTAAATATGCAGAAGAATATACAATTGGCAAGGTTGTGAATATTTGGTATCAAGATAATACAAACTCATATGATAGAGTTAAATTAAAAAACTTGACTTCTGGTGAAGAAAAATGGTATGACACAACTTACGAATTACCTCATAAAGACAAAATCATTGCTGTAAAAATTAATAAAAGCTGGTTCAATAAATATTTATACTTAGACGCATAAAACAGCAGGCAACAATAGTTTACTGAATAACCGGGCAGACGGTAAACGTGATGCTTGGTTTTATAAATAAATTCAATCGCGGCAAGACTGTTTACGTTTTCAAACTCCCGGCCATCAGTAAGCCGTTACGTTGGTAGCAATTGAATTTGGCGGTTCTCAGAGAATAGTTATAGAAGAATAGCATTTAAATTCTTAATGAAAAAAACGGACGAATTTTTAGTAGACAGGCTAATTTGGAAAGCGAAGAAATATAATTTTCCGACAAATTATTCTTTCTTTTATAATGAACTATCAGCAGATGTTCAGCAGTATTTAAATGTTTACATAGAGAAGTTTGTGGCAGGAAAACCAGTTTTATTTTTCACAAGTCCGAGTAAAAAGTGGACACTTGTTTGCAGCCGACAAATTATTTGCAATGACAATAAGGATGTCTTTAAAATTATTATTCAAGACATTCAAGAACTGAAGCCAACAGTTATTGACAATGCTTCTAGTAATAAGTTGGTTGACTTAAGGGAAAGCGAAAAATTAGAATGGCATCAAATGACAGTTGTTGACAAGGAAAAAAATAGTTACATACTTTATGCTGACAAAGGAAGCGACCTTTTTGCTCTTTGGAATATTTTGCTGATGGCAGTTCGACTTTACGACTAACGAAACCAACTGCTACCAACAATAGTTTTGCAATATCCGGGCAAGACGGTAAACTTGATGTTCGTTATTAAAAAGTAAATTCAACGTCGGCAAGACTGTTTACGTTTTCAAATCCCGGCCATCGCAAAGCCGTACCGTTATAGCCAATTTGATTTTTAGCCTTTTCATGTGCGATTTTAATTATTGACGCACCAAACGTTATGACGAGGTTCTGTTAGCCTGCAGACTTTCAAATTCGAATGTTTGTATGATTTCTATTTTCTAAGATTTTCTATGAGGTGCTGCACTTCAGGGTGAATAAATGTTTTTTCTTTTCCGGCCTTTCTATGTGCGATTTTTTAATAT
>NZ_JAMDLG010000015.1 GCF_023721715.1 Parasegetibacter sp. NRK P23 | reverse complement strand
AGCCGCTTTAGAAATCTAAAATTAAGAAAATAAAAGTTCCGCAATAACACAGAATCTTTGCGTGAAATCTTCCCGTGAAACCTACCCGAAAATACCACCTTTCTTCAAAGTCACTTTACCATTACCGATCTTAAATCCGTTCTGATAAATCTCTACTTTATAATCACCGGGAACATATTTATCGGTTTGTTTCAGGTCGAAGCTTACATTCTTGCGCTGACCTTGCTCGTATTCAACGGTGATCTTGTTGGTGTAAGTTTTCTCACCTTCTTCACGGGTAGTGAAGGCGCCGGATCCCAGGCCACTTTCAGTGATTACTTTACCATCAGGCGCGGTAACGATCACGAAAAGCTCTTTGGTGCCTGAAGTAGCGAGACGGTTGTCTACATCAAAAGAAACGCGGAACTTATCGGCTCTTTTCGCTTTGGAAGTTGCAACTTCTTTACCACCGCTTTTTTCGTTAAGCGCGGTCATGTTAAAGTTGTAAGCGTTCAGTGTGGACCCTACATCTACTTTACCTTCCAGTTCAGTTTTAACGGTACTTACCGTATTGTATTCTTCCTGCAGCTGTGCTTTTTCAGTGCTCAGCGTGGTGTTTGCGGTGGTAAGCGTCTGGTTTTCCTGGCTCAGACGGGCAATTTCTTCTTCCATGCCCATAATCTTACTGTTGAGTTCTTCAATCAGTGATTTGGCCCTGTTCAGTTCAGCTCTTGTAGCGTTCCTGTTAGAAAGGATGCCGCGGATTTCAGATTTCAGTTTAGTTACTTCAGATTCTCTTTCAGACATTTTGCCGGAAAGCTGGTTGTAAGCGCCGCTGATGGAATCGAGGCGAACGATGGCCGCATCATATTCAAGCTGGATGGCTTGTTTGGCGGAATCGGCTGTGATCACCTGGGTTTGTAATTGGCCTGTAACTTCTTTGTTCTTATTTTTATCCCAGATCACATAACCCCAGGTACCAAGCAGTGCTGCGATAAGTACACCGTAAATCAGTCCACGACTGTCTTTCTTAGGCGCTTGATTCGGTGTGTTGGCGGATGGATAATTAGTGTTTGTCATTGCTTCCTGTTTTAAATTATTTGTTTAGAATTATTCGGTTTTATGGACTTTCAATCACTTCGTCATTTGTTACTCCTGGATATTGAAACGGTACCGCAATACCCTGAGTATGAACAGCTGCCGGAGTTATGGAAAGCGCTCTGGTGTACCAAAATTTCAAAAGCCATGCCAGAAAATTTTTCGCCCGACGAAGCATACCTTCAGAAAGCGGGAATTATGGCCGAATTTGGGAAAATTATTTGTATTTCCACCGGATTCTTTTACGAAGATAAAGAGAAGGGTATCTGCCTGAAAATGAAATCACTGTACGGGGATGACGAACGGCTGTTGCTGGAGGAATTTATTCAACTGACGGAAAAATTTCTGAAATCTTTCCCCGGCATGCAATTAGGCGGGCACAACATTAAGGAGTTTGACGTGCCCTATCTCTGCAGGCGGATGATCATTAACGGGCTTAAATTACCCGATTTTTTACAGGTTCAGAACAAGAAGCCCTGGGAGGTGAACTGGATCGATACCCTGCACTGGTGGCGCTTTGGCGATTTCAAGAACTATACTTCACTGCACCTGCTGGCCACCACATTGGGAATACCCACTTCAAAGGATGATATTGATGGTAGTGAAGTGCAGCATGTATATCACCGCGAAAAGAACCTCCTGCGCATCGTGAATTACTGCCAGAAAGATGTGGCCGTTGTGGCCCAGGTGATCCTTCGCTTTAAAAATTTGCCGCTCTTGCCGCCTGGTAATACATTTGTGGCCCTGCCCGATGGAAACACCATCGAGGCTGAAAACTTCCCGACATGGCAGCCGACAAAATAATCGCAGACTGGAAAAAAGGCTCCTTCAAACCCGTGTACTGGTTGGAAGGAGAAGAGGATTACGATATTGATGTGGTAACGAATTACGCGGAACACCATATACTTCCTGAATCGGAAGCAGGTTTTAACCTGACGATCCTGTACGGAAGAGATACGGATTGGGCCACCGTGATGAACGCCTGCAGAAGGTATCCCATGTTCGCGGAACGCCAGGTGGTGGTGCTGAAAGAGGCCCAGCAAATGAAAGACATCGAAAAGCTGGAAGCTTATGTGGAACAACCACTCAGTTCCACCGTATTCGTAGTGGCCTACAAAGGCAAAAAAGTGGATGGAAGAAGTAAGCTCGCCAAGGTGCTGAAGGAAAAAGGCGTGATGCTCACCACAAAAAAAATGTACGACAACCAGCTCCCGGACTGGACGATGAACCTCATCAAAGGGAAAGGATTCGATATTTCTCAGAAAGCGCTGCACCTGCTCGTGGACCATATCGGAAACGACCTGAGCAGGATTGATAACGAGGTCAGTAAATTGCTTATCAATATCGGACAACGGAAACAAATAACCGAAGATGATATTGAAAACTACGTTGGGGTAAGCAAAGAGTTTAATGTATTTGAATTACAGGCCGCCCTCGGAAGAAAAGACATGGCCAAAGCCATGACCATCATCCAGTATTTCGGGAACAACCCCAAAGCCGCGCCCATCCAGATGGTGTTGCCCGCTATCTATAATTTCTTCTCCAAAGTTTATATGATCTTCGGCGTTAGCAGCGGGGACGAAAGGGCCATCGCAACAGCGATTGGTGTAAATCCGTTCTTCATGAAGGATTATATGGCTGCGGCAAGGGCTTACCAGTCGCAGGGCGTGGAGAAAGTTTTGTTGTTGTTGCACCGGTATAATTTACGCAGTATCGGTATTGACGATGCGGGAACGGAAGACGCTTCTTTACTGAAGGAAATGGTGGTGAAGATGATGATGTAATTTTTTGTAAATTTACCTGGATCAAAAAAAATAGAATGCATATTGTAACGATACAAGTGAAAAGTGTTGCTGGCATGAATGGTATCCGTGCATTGAGCAAGAAGCGCAGCATAGATTTTGTGGAAGAAGTGGAATGCGCTTCTCCAGCTTTAGAGGGGAAACGCCTCTCAATACAGGCGTTTAAGGAATGGATCAATGATGCAGAACAACAACCTGCTTTAAGTTTGAAAAAAGTGAGATCAGAATGGGAGAGAAAGAAAAAGGAACTTTTAAAAAGTATAAAGTAAGTATAACAGAAAATGCTTCGAGGAATATAGATGAGATAACCGGGTACATTGCATTCATTAAGAAAGAGCCGCTGAATGCAGCAAGAATAGGGGATAAGTTTTTTTCGGTTCTGGAAAGGATTGAACTCAATCCTTTCGCATTTAAAGAATGTCCGGAATTAAGAACAAAGTCCAGGATTTACAGGCAGGCAAAGTGTTTATCTTGGATTATAATTTATAAAATAAACCTTCAGGATGTTTTGATATTGGGCATCTTACATGCTGCCAGAAAGCCTGGAGAAAAGAAGTTACTCAAAAAGGCAACCTAAAGGCATAAGTTTAAAGGTGTGCAAGCGCCTCCTCCTTGTCCTTCGCCAACTGCGCTTTCAGCGCATCCAGTCCCGAAAACTTCTGTTCTCCCCGAAGGTATTTGACTACTTCAACACGTATCGTTTCCCCATAAAGATCCCCTTTGAAATCGAAGATGTTCACCTCGATGGTTCGGCGCGTACCGTCTACAGTAGGGCGGTGCCCTATGTTCATCATTCCTTTTTTGGCGGTATCTGCCATTTGTCCGGGGATATACACCATTACCGCGTAAACACCGTTTCCGGGTGTGAGTTTTTCCGTATCAGTCACCTGTAAATTAGCGGTGGGATAACCGATTGTTCGGCCAATACGGTTGCCTTCCACCACCAGTCCTTCGAAGTTGAAGGGATAACCCAGCAGGCCAGCGGCCAGTTCCGCATCGCCCTGCTGTACCGCTTCACGGATGCGGGTGGAGCTCACGGCGGATTCTTTTAAGAGTTCCGGCGCTATTTCAAGGAGTTCGAACTTGTTGGCGGAGGCGTATTCTTCCAGCATTTTGAAATCACCGGAGCGACCGTTCCCAAAACGGTGGTCGTAGCCGATGATCAGTGTATGCGGTTGAAAAAGTTTCAGCAGGAAATCTTCTACATACTGGGTGGCGGTGAGGGAAGAAAAGGCTTCCGTGAAAGGAACGATCACAAGATGGTCCACGCCCGCAGCCTCCAGTAAAGCGATTTTTTCTTCGAGTGTATTGATGAGCTGTACAGGATGAGCACCCTTGACGATCTGACGGGGATGTGGGTGAAAAGTGATGATCACGGATTCTCCGCCAATGCGTGCGGCTGCTGCGTTCAGTTGCGCGATGATCTTGCAGTGTCCGCGGTGCACCCCGTCGAAAGTTCCGATCGTGACCACTGCCTTCCTGAATACCGGGAGCCCGTCTGTTCGCCTGTGTACCTGCATAATTGAAAAGTCCTGCAAAAGTACGTGAATCCTTCCTATTTTTGCCGCCTAACCGGAAAAGGGTAATTATGAGTCTGTACAATAAAAGGGGCGTTTCGGCCCAGAAAGAGGAAGTGCACAAGGCCGTTGAGAAACTGGATAAGGGGCTTTACGCCAATGCGTTCTGCAAATTGTATCCCGATTACCTTTGTGGCCAGTCCGACTGGGTAAACGTAATGCACGCCGACGGCGCAGGTACCAAAAGTATTCTCGCTTACCTCTACTGGAAAGAGACCGGCGACGATTCCATCTGGAAAGGCATCGCGCAGGACGCCATCGCCATGAACCTGGACGACCTGCTTTGTGTGGGCATCTACGACAATATTCTTTTCTCCTCTACCATCGACCGCAACAAACTGCTGATCCCAGGCTCCATACTGGAGAAAGTCATCAACGGCAGCCAGGAATTTTTCGATCAGCTCAAATCATTCGGGGTGAACATCCAGTTCCTCGGTGGCGAAACCGCTGATGTGGGTGATGTGGTGCGCACCATCGCTGTGAATGGTACCATGACCGCCCGCTGGCCCAAACACAGGCTCATCACCAACGACAATATCGCTCCTGGTAACGTGATCGTGGGCCTGTCCAGCTATGGGAAAGCCGATTATGAGGAAGAATACAACAGCGGACTGGGCAGCAACGGCCTTACCAGCGCCCGCCATGATGTGCTCAATAAATTTTACGCGGAACACTTTAAAGAAACCTACGAACCTGCGTTGGGCGATGATGTGGTGTACATCGGCCCACACAAAATGACTGATGCCATCAACATCGATGGATTCGGAATGCAGAACGTAGGTAAACTACTGCTAAGTCCAACACGTACTTATGCCCCGGTGCTGAAGAAAATACTGGAAGAACAATTTGATGCGGTGTCCGGACTGATCCATTGCAGTGGCGGCGGACAAACCAAAGTACTGAAGTACCTGCCTGGCAATATGCGCATCGTTAAAGACAACCTGTTCCCCACACCGCCCATATTCGAAATCATTCGCAAAGCTTCCGGCGCGGATTCCAGGGAAATGTACCAGGTGTTCAACATGGGGCATCGCCTGGAAATCTTCACTTCGGAAAAAGATGCCGACAAAATAATTGAAACCTCGCTTTCATTTGGTGTGGACGCAAAAGTAATTGGCAGGGTGGAAGAGAGCGATAAGAAAGAACTGATCATCCGGCATGGAGAAGAAGAGATCGTGTTTTAAGTGCTAAGATTATATTGTATAGAAAAAGCCCGCGGTAAAAGCGGGCTTTTTTTACATACGCGACGTGATGGTATTACCCTTCTTCCAAGCGGAAAGTAATGGGTTGTTTTTTATAAGAGTTTACTTTTCTGCCATTTTGAACTGCGGGAACCCATTTGCCGTTACTTTTATTGATGATACGCAAGGCTTCCTCTCCAAGTCCTGCACCGGGATCTTTCACAATGGAAGCGTCTTTGATAACGCCTTCAGTTGTTACAATGAACTGTATCACGGCCATTCCTTGCACGTTTTTATTGATGGCGCTATCCGGATAACGCAGGTTCTCATTCAGGAACCTGGCCCATTCTTTTAACCCTCCTTCAAATGTTGCTTCCACTTCTGCTTTCTGGAAGATCTTATCGATTTCCTGGTTAGCCGTTGCGGCTTCTGTTTTAAAAGTTACTTTGTAATAGACAGGGCTGGTTTTGGTTGTGAGTTTTGACGAGTATTTATAATGTTTTAACGCGGCTCTTTTTACTTCACCCGATAATGCTTCCTGTATGCTACTTGCATCTGGAGGAGTAGCAGCGCTTTGTTTACCATAGCCCACTACTACAATCTCGTGCAGGGTGTTTGTACCGGCAGGGGGCGCCTTTAAAATTTCAACATTGGTAATGTTGCCGTCAACATCTTTGGCGAGCCGGAAATAAACTGTTCCGCCTTTGTTGCTTTCCAGTACATTGCTGGGATAGCGGAGGGTACGGTTCATGTGCCGGCCAAATGATTTGAAGAAGTCATCCTGTATGGTTTTATTGGGAACAGTATCCGTTTGGGAAGTTGTACTGGCGTTAAAATGTTTTACCGGAGCAATTTCTTCTATATCAAGTTTCTGGAAAGCGGCAATGCCTTCCAATATTTTCGCGGCGATCTTTTCCTGGTTTTTGTCTGCACTCAGGAATTCAACATCTTTTTTATTAGATAGATAACCGCATTCCAACAGGATGGCGGGGCAGGGTGCGGCATCCACCACCCATATTCCCGTTTGCCTTGTTTGCAACACTTTTTTGGTCTTGTACACTTCGCTGAGCTTTAAAAGAAGTGCGGAACCAAGAAAAATATTCTCTTCTTCAAAAATCGTGTTCTTCCACGATATAAAAGCGTCTATGCCCGACTGCAATTGATCTTCCGGAACTTTTACGCCGCCTTTTACTGTTGGTTCAGCGCCGATATGCAAAGAAATAAACAGGTCGGCTTTACTTTTTTTAGTGAACTCCGTTCTTTGTTTCAAATCAGGATAAGAATCATCGTTCCTCGTGAGCAGCACGTTAACGCCATAGTTGGCGGAAAGCGCTTTTACTTTCTGCGCGATGGCGAGCGTGAATTCTTTTTCTAATCGATCGTGGCCCTGTGCGCCGCCATCTTGTCCGCCATGTCCGGCATCAATCACTACAGTGAGCGGTGTGGCCGATTTTTCATAATTGGATGCAGGGTTTGCGGATGCTGATGATCCCGGCATGTCGGAATGAATGGACTTCTGCGCACGCAATACAAATGCGCTGAACAGCAGTGTGGCAATGGGCAGGATCATCAGCCTTCTCAGGTAGCTGAAACTGGTGTTGGAAGTGGTTTGTAAAATCATGGCTATACGTCTTTTAATAGGTGAACGAAAGAAATAATGCACAAGCGGTGATTGTTTTTTCTCATGGATAGCGTGTACCAGTAGGATTTCCGCGTAAGCGTAGCGGTCGCTGCCGGAACTGGCATATTCATCGGCAAGGAATTCGTGGATGGTATGGAGTTCCCTTTTGATGAGGTGAAACACCGGGTTGATCCAACAGATGGCGGTGGCGAGTTCCATGAACACATTATCGATCGAATGGCGTTGCTTCACGTGGAAGAGTTCGTGCCGGAAAAGTTGTTGACCTTTATCCGAATCGAGTGGGAACTTCCGGTTCCAGAAGATATTGCTGAAAAAAGAGAAAGGTGTTCCGGGTTCATTGGTCTGGTACAGATGGATGTCGCTTACAACTTCCTGCGGATACTTGCGTTTGATGTGGAAGATGGAACGAAGCGAGGTCCCAAAATAAAATATCTTCCACATTACGATGCTGCCATATAACAACAGCGCTATTCCCGCAATGGAGAAAAGTGGGTGACTTACCAGCTCGCTCCAAAGGTCGGTCTCCATTTCACCACCAGTTACAACAATTACTTCAAGCGTCTTATATACAAACGCGGGAGTGTCTTCCTCCTGTGGAAACAGGAAGGGGATGCGGAGCACCGGTACAACAGCGCTCACGAGTACAGCAGCCAGCAGGTAGAACCTGTTGTAATGGTGGAACGATTTATTTTTCAGGAAAAAATGGTAGTAAGCGTACAGGATCGCGGAGCAGAGGATCATCTTTGAAACATACAAGAGTAAGGCTTCCATGGTATCAGGCTTTTCCGGATGATTTAATTTGTTGCAGCAAAGCTTCCAGTTCTTCCACCGAAATGGAATCATTCTTCACGAAGTGGGAGACCATACTGGCGGGGTTCCCTTCGAAATAATTGTTCACCACCTGCTTTAAACTGGAGTTGCCGTACGCCTGTTTGCCGATTGCGGCGGAATAGTAATTATTCCGGCCTTGAGCCTCGAAACGTACAAACCCTTTTTCGATCAGGATTTTCAGGATCGTGGCCACTGTGTTCGAATGTGGCTTTGGTTCCGGCATTTCATCCAGGATATCTTTCAGAAATCCGCCGCCCGATTGCCATACTGCCTGCATTACCTGTTCTTCCGCTTTTGTAAGTATTTTCATCACTAAAAAATTAGTTACCCGAAGCTAAAACTAAAAGTTTAGTTTTGTAACTATTTTTTTAGTTAATAGGTGTTTTAGCAAATCTTTAACAGTGTTTTCCACATGTTGTATGGGTGGTAAACCCTGTTTTTGCGTCTTAATTAGTGTGTAAGCAGTTGAATTTGCTTGATTGGAATGAAACTACAGGAACGAATTGTGGTGTATTTTTCCACAGGGGCTATGAGAAACGAACTTCGTGTGCTACCTTTGCAGACGGTTTCGGGTAAGCCCCTGGGTTATAACTTTCCCTTTGCAACTTCCCCTGAACATATCGCATCTTTTGACTGTTATCTATTATAATCATTCTTAATAATTACTATGAGGCAACTTAAGATTGCTACCCAGATCACGAACCGGGATTCCCAGGCGGTTGAAAAATATCTCCAGGAAATCTCCAAAATCCCGATGATCACCCCCGAAGAAGAAACGATTCTCGCACAGCGGATCAAGATGGGTGATCAGAAGGCGCTTGACAAATTGGTACAAGCGAACCTGAGGTTTGTGGTGTCGGTGGCTAAACAATACCAGCACCAGGGGTTAAGTTTGAGTGACCTGATCAATGAAGGTAACCTCGGTCTGATCAAAGCTGCCCAGCGTTTCGATGAAACAAAGGGCTTTAAATTCATTTCTTACGCGGTATGGTGGATCCGTCAGTCTATCCTGCAGGCTTTGGCCGAACAGGGACGTCTGGTGCGTCTTCCGCAAAACAAGATCGGAACCTACAACAAAGCGAACAAAGCTTATATGGCTTTTGAACAGGAGCACGAGCGTGAGCCTTCTACTGAAGAACTTGCTGAAATCCTGGAAATGAGCGAAACCGAGATCAACAATATTTTCCAGAGCAACAGCCGCCACACTTCACTCGATGCACCCGTGCACGAAGCGGAAGACGTAGCTATGGGTGACCTGCTGGAAGGTGGTGATGATACGGATGACGATGTGATGAAAGATTCTCTCCGCAATGAGATCCGTCGCGTACTGAAATCACTCAGTCCACGCGAAGCGGAAATCGTGAACGCCTACTTCGGTCTGGACGGCGAAAATGGTGTTACCATTGAGCAGATCGGTCAGAAATACGATCTTACCAAAGAACGTATCCGCCAGATCAAGGAAAGGGCGATCAAGCGTTTGCAGAAAGCACGCTACTCCAATGCGTTGAAAGCATACCTGGGGTAATCCTTGGTGAAGTATATTGAATGGTATCCCCGCTGCGTTTCAGTGGGGATTTTTTTTTGAACGAATTTTGTGTGAGGGTGTTATTAATTTCTCGCAACGACGCCTGCTTCTTTCCTCGCAGGTGCAACGGGTTTTTAGATTAGGTATTTTTCGAAGGGGATGAGGTTTTTATTTTCAATTGTAGGCATGAAGTTTCAGTAGATTTAAAAGATTTAGTGTAATTAAATCACGTTCTAAACCAGTATCGAATATAATTCGGGTGTATCAAATAATCAACCGCCAACGTCGCGCCGTGGCGTCGTTGCGAGAAACAAAAACAAAACGCTCCAACAAAAATCACCTTAAAGAAACCATGAAAAAAACACACTTAGGAATACGCCTCATGCAAAGCACTATCGTGTTTCTCAGTGTTTTACTCCTTATTTCCTGTGAAAAAAATATCTCCTTCACTCCTGAAATCACCACGCCTTCCATAGTGGTGGATGGCAATATTGAAAACGGCATGCCACCGCGGGTTATCCTTACAACCTCTCTGAATTATTTCAGCAAAATAACCCCTGAAGAACTCACGGGCTCATTCGTGCGCGGCGCTTCCATAGAAATATCAAACGGAACACGCACGCACCGCTTAAAAGAATACGCGCAGCCCCTGCCTTCCGGTGCCAGCCTGTATTATTATTCTATCGATTCTTCCAACCTCGCAACGGCATTCGTTGGGGAGCAGGGCAAATCTTACCGTATGAAAATTGTTGCGGATGGCACGGAGATCACTGCTGAAACAACTATTCCCATTTTGAGTAAAACAATAGACTCCCTTTGGTGGAAAAAAGTAGATTCAAACAAGGATACCACCCTGGTAAGCCTGATGAGCCGGGTTACCGATCCGCCCGGATTCGGTAACTACATCCGTTATTTCACCCGCGTAAACAACGGGTTTTTTCTCCCCGGGCTCGCCTCCGTTTACGACGACCAGATCGTGGATGGCACCACCTACGATATTCAGGTGGATAAAGGGGTCGACCGGAACACCACGATCGATCTTGAAGATTACGCGTTCTTTTCAAGAGGGGATACCGTAACCGTTAAATTCTGTAACATCGATAAAGCTACCTTTGATTTCTGGCGCACCGTGGAGTTCAGTTACCAGAGTATAGGTAACCCATTCTCTTCTCCCACAAAAGTTACTTCTAACCTGAAAGGCAGGGCGCTCGGCTATTTCGGAGGCTACGCGGTGCAGTACCTGACCCTGGAAATCCCCCGTTGAACAGGTTATGCACATGATATACAGGCGTTGGTAAAGCCGCCGTTCGGAATTGATTTTTTCCGGTTAATTTTGGCCCACATTGAAAATCTTTTAAGCTCAGACCAGGTATGGAAAATTCGATAGAAAAAGTGCACTGCCTCATTATAGGTTCCGGTCCTGCCGGATATACCGCCGCTATTTACGCCGCCCGCGCCAACATGAAACCCGTGTTGTACCAGGGTATTCAGCCAGGCGGACAACTCACCATCACCACGGAAGTGGAGAACTATCCAGGTTATCCGGAAGGCATTCAGGGGCCTGAGATGATGGTGCATTTCGAAAAACAAGCCCAGCGTATGGGTGCAGATATCCGCTTCGGTATCGCTACAAAAGTGGACTTCAGCAGCAAGCCGCACAAAGTGTGGATCGACGACAATAAAGAAATTCATGCCGACGCGGTAATCATTTCCACAGGCGCTTCCGCCAAATGGCTCGGCCTGGAAAGTGAACAACGCCTGAACGGCTTCGGCGTGAGCGCCTGCGCCGTATGCGACGGTTTCTTCTTCCGCGGTAAAGACGTGGCAATTGTGGGTGCCGGTGATACCGCCTGCGAGGAAGCGATCTATCTTTCAAAACTTTGCAATACTGTACACATGATCGTGCGCAAAGGGGAAGATGGTATGCGTGCCAGTAAAGTAATGCAGGACCGCGTGAAGATGACCTCCAATATTGTGATCCACTGGCATTCAGATACCGAAGAAGTATTGGGTAAAGACAAAGTAGATTCCGTAAGGATTAAAAACCTGAGCACCGGCGCATCCACCACCATTCCCGTGAGCGCGTTCTTCGTGGCTATTGGTCACCAGCCGAATTCAGACATCTTCAAAGAGTTTCTTGACATGGATGAAGCGGGATACATTACCACTGTTCCAGGTACGTCCAAAACGAATGTGGAAGGGGTATTCGCCGCCGGCGACGTGCAGGATAAGATTTACCGCCAGGCCGTTACCGCCGCAGGAAGTGGCTGTATGGCCGCTTTGGATGCGGAAAGGTACCTGAGCGCTGCGGGACTGGCCTAAACAATGCTTCCCGAAATATACTATCTTAGGGGCCGTATCAAAATGATACGGCCTTTTTAGTTGGCCTTTCACGCTTTTGATGCGACGTCCGTACTGTTCTTTCGAGTAAATTTCTTTATGCAAACCATCACCATTCATTTAAAACAACTCCGTTTCTTCGCTTACCACGGCTGGCATCCCCAGGAACAGCAGACCGGTAACCAGTTTGAACTGAACATTATCGTGAAATTGCATCCCGCAAAAGAAGTGGTACGCAAATTGGAAGATACAGTCAACTACGCCGATATTTATGAACGTGTGAAAAAAAGAATGGAGAAAGCAACGCCCTTACTGGAAACTGTTGTCATGGAACTGGCGGAAGAAATTGCGGCCGCGCACCCGGTGATCGCTGAAATGGAGCTGTTCCTTGATAAGCTGACCGCCCCAATCGCGGGAATGGATGGAAGGGTAGGCGTTTCTTACTCCTGGAAAAAAAACAACTGATTCAATTTCCACCTATGAGAAGATGTTTTCTGATATTAACGTTGATGCTTACGTGCAATTTCATCTTTGCACAGCAGGTGCCTGCACTGATGAGTAAAGGCGAGGAGTATGAGGCGGCATTGAATGAACAGGCGGCATTAAAAACTTACCAGCAGGCGCTCAGGATCCAGCCCACCCATGTTTCCGCGCTCGTGAAATGTTCCGAGCTCTGCGCCCGGATAGGCTTCAGGCAGGAAAAAAACGAGGCCCGCAACGATTATTACCGCGCCGCAAAAAAATACGCTGAACTGGCGCTGAAACTGGAACCCAAAGCGGCCGCGGCGCACGTGGCCATGGCCATCGCATTGGGAAGAATGGCCATGGTGGCTTCCGCAAAGGAAAAAGTAGCCGCTGTAAAGGAAATAAAATCCCATGCGGAGCAGGCACTGGAAGCCGATCCTGATAATTTCAAGGCATACCATGTTTTGGGGAAATGGCATTTTGAGGTCTGGAACCTAAACAGTGTAGAGCGCACGGCCGTAAAGCTTTTCTATGGCGGTTTTCCCAAAGCCAGTTTGCAGGAGGCCATCACTTATTTTGAAAAAGCCAGGAACCTGCAACCTAAGTTCCTGCTGAATTACCTTGAGCTCGCCAAGGCCTACGACAAGAACAGCGAAAGGAAAAAAGCCATCCAGGCGCTGGAAACAATGTTGCAATACAAAAACCTCACGGAAGACGATTCCAATGCGAAAAAAGAAGCGGGAGAATTGTTGAAAAAATGGAAGTAGGCTCGTTTATTCTGTCCCCTCGCGTGAAACCTTGTCCATCAGTTCAAAGCCGGTAATCATCTCTTCTTTCATCTTTTTGAGGTAACCGCTGATGGTGCCGGGATCAAACTCCTGCATATCTTCCAGTTTTACGGCTATGCGCGACAGTTGTACCAGTCCTGCGGAAACCGCGGTGCCGCTTAACTTGTGCGCTGAATACTGAATGCCTTTCATGTCCTGGTGCTCGAAATGCTCCTGGAGTTTGGTGAAACTGTTGCTGATTTCTTTCCGTGCGATGCTGAAGAACTCTTTCAGCCTGGCTTCGTTATCGCCCACAATATCTTTTACGATGTCGATGTTCAGGTGCACTTTCATTTTGCGCACCCAGGTGTCAATTACGTAGGCGATGCTTTCCATTACAACGGGTTTGGTAAGGTAGTCGTCCATACCGGCAGCCAGGCATCTTTCTTTTTCCCCGATCGCGTTGGAGGCGGTGAGCGCGATGATGGGGATATGCGTTTCAGGGAAGGTGGCGCGGATCATTTTCGTGGCCTCGTAGCCGTTGATCTCCGGCATCAGGATATCCATGAAAATGATGTCGGGCAGGTTTTCAATACATTTCTGAAAACATTCTTCCCCGTTAACGGACTCTTCAATGGTGGCGTAAGGCGCGATGCGTTTAATGATGGTTTTCAGTAAAAGCATGTTCACGCCATTGTCTTCAGCGATGAGTACTGAAAAATGTTCTGTGTTACTTTCAGTGGATTCGGTTTTTTCGTTCATATCGGGTTGTTCGGGTTGTTCCGGGGGCGTGTCCTGCGCGGTTTGAAGCAGCAGGGAAAAATAAAACGTACTGCCTTCGCCAGGGGTACTGCTCAGTTGCAGCTGGCTACCCATGAGGCCCAGCAGTTTGTTGGAGATGCTGAGACCTAGTCCGGTGCCACCATATTTTTTTGTGGTGGAGGCATCTTCCTGCAGGAATACGTCAAATATCTTGTGTTGCTTTTCTTTCCTGATACCGATCCCTGTGTCTTTGATGGCGAATCGGAAATGGTGGTGGTTAGGGCGTTCGGCGGGCTTTGCTTCAATCTTCATTTCGATCTCACCTTTCTCCGTAAATTTCACGGCGTTGCCGAGCAGGTTGATGAGTATCTGTTTGAGCCGGATGGGGTCGGTCCAGATGTGTTTTGGCGTATGTTCCGCCATTGCGAGGGTCATCTTCAGGCCCTTGCTTTGCGCCTGGAACGCCAGTACATCTGAAGCTTCTGAAACCAGTTCGTGCAGGTCGCACCGTTCAATGTCCAGTTCCAGTTTTCCCGCTTCGATCTTAGAGAAATCCAGGATGTCTGAAATAAGATGAAGCAGCGTATTCGCGGATTGGTTCACGATGGAAAGGTACTGCTGCTGGGTGGGGGAGAGTTCGGTTTTCAGGATCAGGTCGGTGAACCCGATCACACCATTCAATGGGGTGCGGATCTCGTGGCTCATGTTGGCGAGGAATTCCGATTTGGCAAGACTGGCCTGTTCGGCCTGCAACTTGGCGGCCCGGAGCTCTTCGCGCTGAAGGCACATTTCGGTGATGTCCTGGGTAAGCATCATGATGCCGCCCGTCTGGCCATCGTATTGGTACCAGGGGCGTACTTCCCAGCGGAGGAACTGGTCGTGCTCCCAGCCATCGGGGCGCCAGCGGTCCTCTTCATTTCTTTCCACCGCGCCGTTCAGGCAACGCAGGTGAATTTCTTTCCATTCATCTGATATATTGGGAAAAACCTCGTAATGCGATAATCCCAGGATATTCCTTCCTGTAAGTTTGTATTCTTCCAGCCACCTGCGGCTATAGGCGATATACCTGAATTGTGTGTCGAACATGGCAACCGCGGCAGGCGTGTTTTCAACGAAAGCCGACAGCATCGATTTTTCCAGTTGCAGGTCGCGTTCTGTTTTTGTTCCGGATACCGATCCTGCTGGGCCCCCATTCAACAGGTACCGCAATACCGCAAGGTCTTCATTCCCCAATACTTCTTTCACCCTCGGATCATGTTGTATCCGGGCCATAAGTAGCGCTATCGCCTCTTTATCGGGGCCTTCCGGCAGGTTACGCATGTAGCTGGTTTTAGCTGAACGGTAGCTTCAAATATAGGAAGAGTTTGAAAACAATGTAAGAAGGGTATACAAACAAAAACGCCTGGAGTTTGAAGTTCCAGGCGTTTACTCTGTGGAAGCACACGGGCTCGAACCGCGGACCCTCTGCTTGTAAGGCAGATGCTCTAAACCAACTGAGCTATGCTTCCTTTTCCTTTTTCGCTGCTTTCGTTTGTGTTAGTAGCGATTGGGAGTGCAAAGATAGAATTCTTTTTATTTCTTCCAAATTTTGATGAAAAAATTTTCGGATTTTTTTTCAGAATTTTTGATCCGGAACTGAAATCATCGTGCACAACTGGTTGCCGAAGATTGTAAGAACTGATAATTTCGCTTATTGCTGATGGTTAGACTCAAAACAAGGTCGAATTACAGCTTCCAGGGTGTGATGGTATTCACCAGTTCCTGCTGGAAAGGAACGGAAACCTTGATGTAATTGTCGGTGTAACCTTCCATCATGCCATTCTTCTCCTGTCCTTCAAAAAGTACGCCGCGTGTTTCCCCCGTGTGTTGGGCCGTGAAGTATTGCATCTTCATGTACGATAAGTTGCGCAGGGTTTTATTCCGGGCGTTCCTGGTGGAAACGGGTACAACGGGCGACAGTTCCAGCGCTTTGGTATGGTCCCGTTCCGAATAGGTGAACACGTGCAGGTAGGATACATCCAGGCTGTGCAGGAAATCGAAGGTTTCCCTGAAATCTTCTTCCGTTTCTGAAGGAAAGCCAACAATCACATCCACGCCAATGGCGCAGTGTGGCATCAGTTGTTTGATGGTTTGTACCCGATCGGCGTAGAGTTCCCGGCGGTACCTTCTGCGCATCGCGCCCAGTATCTTATTGCTCCCGCTCTGGAGCGGAATATGGAAGTGGGGCATGAACTTTTTGCTGCCGGCCACGAATTGTATGATTTCATTCGTGAGCAGGTTCGGTTCGATAGACGAAATACGGTAGCGTTCTATGCCTTCAACCTTATCCAAGGCCTGCACGAGCTGGTAAAAATCTTCTTCATGCTTTTTGTTGCCATCCGGACCTTTCCCAAAGTCGCCCAGGTTCACCCCGGTTAATACAATCTCTTTTACCCCGGATGCGGCCAGTTCTTCCGCGTTGCGCACCACATTGGCAATGGAGTCGCTCCGGCTTTTGCCACGGGCCATCGGGATGGTGCAGAAAGAGCAGGTATAATCGCAGCCATCCTGCACTTTAAGAAAAGTACGGGTGCGGTCGTTGAGGGAGTATGAAGCATTGAAACCGGTGATGGCTTCCACATCGCAACTGCATACTTTGGCGCTGTCGCCTTTGGTCAGCTCGCGTAAATGGGCTGCGATATTGAATTTCTCCGCGGCGCCCAATACAAGGTCAACCCCCTCAATGGAGGCGATCTCCGCCGGTTTAAGTTGCGCGTAGCACCCGGTGATCACCACAAAGCTTTCCGGTGCCCTGCGTTGGATCCTTCTTACCAGCTGACGGCATTCCTTATCAGCGTTATCGGTAACGGAGCAGGTATTAATAACATACACATCTGCCTGATCTTCAAAAGGTTTCTTATCAAAACCCTCATTTTCCAGGAGACGCGACAAGGTGGAAGTCTCCGAAAAATTCAACTTACACCCCAAGGTATGAAACGCTACAGATCTTTTTTCCATCGCGCCGCAAAAGTACAGCTTTTATAAGATTCAATTTTCCCTATATTTATTCCCCCATAAACCGTACACGATAGTATGAAAAAGGCCTTTCCTTATATATTGCTCGCACTCATGGCCCTTGCGGTGCTGTTGCTCCGGAAGAACCAGTCGCCGGAAACCGATACTACTCAACCGGAAAAGACCACAAAGAAGAAGGAGATTGACAGGAACCGCGGCTTCGACAGGCGTACATCCTACCTCGAATATACCGCCCATGCCCGTTGCAGGATGCAATGCCGGAAAATTGCACAGCGGGAAGTGGAAGAGATCATGAAAAACGGGAAAATCAATTACAAAAAATCGGACGTAAACGATAAACCCTGTCCCACTTACGCCCTGGAAGGTGTTACCTCCGATGCGCAGCGGGTGCGCATCGTGTTCGCGCAGTGCGACCATACTACAAAAGTGGTCACTGCCATCGACCTGGAAACTGATTTTGAATGCGATTGCCCCGGCGATAAAAAGAAATAATATGCAAGCCGTATTCTTTCCTTTCCGTTTGTTGTACTTCATTTATGTTGCAATCGTATTTATAGTACTCATGTTATTGGTACTTCCGGTATTACTGGTGGCCGTTCCCATGGGGGCCATCCGCGGCGGAAACCTGCTTTTCCACGCGTGTAAAATCTGGTCAGACGTTTGGATGGCGCTTTGCGGGATTTATTCGCCCAGGATCTACGCCTGGAAAGGCCCCATCCCCGAAAAATGTATTTATGTGGCCAATCATATTTCCTACCTCGATATCCCCATGATCTTTAAATGCGTGCGCAAGCCGATACGCATACTCGGTAAGGCGGAAATGGCCGCTGTACCTGTCTTCGGGTTGATCTACAAAATGGCCGTGGTGATGGTGGACCGGCGCAGTCCAGAAAAAAGGGCCGCCAGCATCAGGCGTCTCCGGGCCGTATTGAGGAGCGGGATATCCATCTTCCTTTTTCCGGAAGGAACTTTTAATGAAACAGGCGCGCCGCTGAAAGAATTTTTCGATGGCGCTTTCCGGCTGGCCATTGAAATGCAGGTGCCCGTGCAACCCGTGCTTTTCCCTGATACCATGGAAAGAATGCACTACAAAAGCTTACTGGAACTGAATCCCGGAAAGTGTCGCTCGGTTTACCTGGAGCCCGTTCCAACGGAAGGACTTACCATGAAGGACCTGCCCACGTTGAAAGCGGAAGTGCACCGCAGGATGGAAGCGGGTTTGCTGGCATGTAGGTGAAAAAACGGTTGTGGCTCGGTGTTAAAACGGATGGCTGCATTTTTGCCGTCCACTTATTCCTT
This sequence comes from Parasegetibacter sp. NRK P23, assembly GCF_023721715.1. Lineage (NCBI taxonomy): Bacteria > Pseudomonadati > Bacteroidota > Chitinophagia > Chitinophagales > Chitinophagaceae > Parasegetibacter > Parasegetibacter sp. NRK P23. The sequence goes on along the minus strand of NZ_JAMDLG010000015.1, from coordinate 18,568 downwards.
CCTAACTTGGCTGCTTAATTCCTGAATTTGTTTGTAGAAGTGATCATACCATTGGCGTTGCCAAAGAACTTTACCTGGTCGGTCCCCCCTGAATGGGCGGATCAGGTGAAACCAGGCATCAGGGTGGAAGTGGTATTGGGGAAGAATAAAAAATACGCCGGGCTGGTGAAGAAGGTGCACCACCTGCCGCCACAGGGTTTCGATCCCAAACCAATCCTGAACATACTCGACAATGAACCGATCGTGTATGAGCACCAGTTGCAGTTCTGGGAATGGATGGCGGGGTATTATATGTGCACGGAAGGAGATGTGATGCAGGCTGCGCTCCCTTCTCATTTTAAGCTCTCAAGTGAGACCGTGCTGAATTACAACGAAGTATACGGAGACGATTTTCAGGAACTGGATGAAGAAGAGTTCCTGGTGGCAGAAGCATTGCTGATCCGGAAGGAACTGCGGATCGCCGAGGTGCAGCAAATTTTGGATGCGAGCCATGTGTATCCTGTGATCAAGCGGCTGATCGACCGGCAGGTATGTCATGTATGGGAGTCGTTGAAAGACACATATAAAGAGAAGAAGGAAAATTATGTATTGCTGCATCCGGATTTCGGGGAAGAAGCGCGCCTGGAAGAATTGCTGAACAACTGGTCGCGTGCGCCCAAGCAAATGGAGTTGCTGCTGGCGTACCTGCACCTGCAGAAAACAATGGGCGAGGTGAGCCAGGCTGATTTGTTGAAGAAGTCCGATGCCACGGCTGCGCAACTGAAAGGACTGGTCGAGAAGAATATCCTGCGCGTTGAAAAAAGATCGGTGGACAGAATAAGGTACCTGCCCAAAGATGTGAACATTGATTTTGAATTGTCTGAAGCACAGCAACAGGCTTTGAGAGCCGTGAAGGATAACCTGGAAGAGAAGCCGGTATGTTTGCTGCACGGTGTTACGGGAAGCGGGAAAACGCAGTTGTACATTCACCTGATGGAAGAATGTATCCGGAAGGGGCAACAGGTATTGTACATGTTGCCGGAGATCGCACTTACCGCGCAGATTATTCGTCGGTTGCAGAAGCATTTCGGTGGGCACATCGCCATCTACCATTCACGTTTTAACGCGAATGAAAGGATCGAGATATGGAACAAAGTGAAGTCGGGTGATATCAGGATCGTATTAGGCGCGCGTTCCGCGATATTTATGCCGTTCCGTCAATTAGGGCTGGTAATTTGCGACGAAGAACACGATACCTCTTTCAAACAGCAGGAACCTGCGCCACGTTACCATGCGCGGGACGCGGCGATCTATTTATCCGCGATGCTGAAAGGAAAAGTATTGCTGGGCAGCGCAACGCCTTCACTGGAAACTTACCACAACGCGGTGCAGGGGAAGTTTGGGTTGGTAAAACTGAACCAGCGTTACGGAGATGCTTCCCTGCCGGAAATCACGTTGCTGGATACCCGAAAGATGTTCAGTAAGGAAACCGGGAAGATCGTGATCGCGCCGGAACTTACCGAAGCCATACGCACATCGGTTGAAGCCGGGAAGCAGGTGATCCTTTTCCAGAACAGGCGGGGATATTCTCCCTACCAGTTGTGCGGCACCTGCGGCTGGATACCGCAGTGTAAAAATTGTAATGTTTCGCTTACCTACCACAAGTATTCACATAAGCTGCACTGCCACTATTGTGGAACGGTCTATCCACCGGTGCATATCTGTGAAAAATGCGGTAACCACCAGTTCGTACAGCGGAACTTTGGAACGGAAAGGATTGAGGAGGAACTCCTGGCGCAGTTGCCCGAAGCGAAGATCGCGCGGATGGATATGGATTCAGTGAAGGGAAAACATGCCCATGACCAGTTGATTCAACAGTTTGAACAACAGAAAGTAAATGTACTTGTGGGCACCCAGATGGTGGTGAAAGGACTGGATTTTGAACACGTGGACCTCGTAGGGATCCTGGATGCCGACAGTATTCTCGGGTTCACGGATTTCAGGGTAAACGAAAGAGCCTTTCAGTTGATGGAACAGGTGAGTGGAAGAGCTGGAAGAAAGGACCACAAAGGTAAAGTGATGATCCAGGTCTCGAACATCGCCCACCCGGTACTGGAGTTGGTAAGGAAACACGACTATGAAGGGTATTACCAGATGGACATCAGGAACAGGCAGGAGTTTTTCTATCCGCCCTTCTCAAGAATAATCACGCTGACCCTGAAGCACCGGGATAAAGATGTGGTGAAACTGGCCGCGTTCCGTTTTGCCGACATGCTTCGCCCTAAAACCGGGAACTATATGGTAGGACCGGCTGAACCCGTGGTGAACAGAGTAAGGAACATGTTCATTCAGGAGATCACCTGTAAACTGCCACGGGATACCAATTTTCTCCGGGACATCAAAGCGTTCATCCTGGACAGGATCGCGCTGTTGCACCAGGACAAACAATTCAGGCAGGTCATTATTACGCCCGATGTGGACGCGCTTTAATTAGCGGCACACAACCATTTTACTGCTCCGGAAGCGCATACCATTGCCTGTAAGCACGCCTGATGTACAGCAGGAGCATAACCAGCAACAACACCGCACCTGCTATTTCTGCGTAAGCAACGTAATCAGCAAAGCCGATGCTACTGTAGGTTTCCCAGTTTCCTGTGTTTTGCGCGTTTTCTATCAGTATCCGCGAATAAAGCGCATAGCCGATAAGGGGAACGAAGGGCAGCATATACACCCACAGGTTGAGTGAGATGCCCGTGACAATCGAGCGGCGCTTGCTGTTCCATGAGGTAAAAGAAACGATAAAGAAACTGATGAAATAAAGCAGCATGATGCTCATGATCCCGATTTCTTCCTGCCGGGTAAAGGCCGCGAAGAGGGCGGTAAGAATAGTAAGGATCAGTGCACTCAGCAATGACAGGAAAAATGATTGCCTGGTACTGTGGCGGAAAAGAAAAACAAGTAAGGTGATGCCCAGCGTAACGTAATAAAAGATACGGAGATAAACGTACAGGTATTCTTCATCCCAACGGTATTTCCGTTCGGTGATGTTGTTGATGCTGGTGGATAGTTCGTTTGTTTTATGCCGTTGACGTATCCTGGCCATCAGGCTCTCGGACGCATATTCGCTGTACCCGTAGTAATAGCTGCCTGTTTCGCCCGGAGGTATTTCGTATTTGGTGATGATCGAACGAAGTGCGTTGAGGGCTACTGGCCTGTCGGGGCGTTTAAAGTTTTGGATGGTATTCCGGTAAATATCAATGTCACGGAGTACCGCTACTGTGGAATGATCGTCGAGGTGATAATTGCTGAGAAAAGAATAATCGGGTGTTTCGTAGAGAATATAAGTTGAATCATCGAGTTGAACGGTGCTGTCGGACACGAGTAGCCTCTTGGAAAACGAAATACTATCGATAATGGTCATTGCCGGGATAGGGGTTAAGGCGATAGTGTCCATAGCGATTTCTTCCTGTTCGGAAATTACGACTTGTTGTTGAACGTTCGTGCCATCGGAGTTTTTTCTGACCCTGAAGGTGTCTGCGTTCCAGTTATGGTCCAGGGAGTCGTATTCCAGTTGCGCCACCAGTGTATTGTAGCGGTTGATATCTGTTGCGAGTTCTTGTGAAGTATAAGCATTGTTGGCGCGGAAAGATTCCACCAGCGGTTCAGTGAATGGGAAAAGCACGAAGATGCCCACAGCAATGAAATAGTGCAGGAAAACGGTGAGGCCGCTCCATTTGCTGATGGTGCCATATCGTTTGAATACATTGAACCGGAGCAGGTAGATCAGCCAGGTAACCAGTCCAAGTATGGATAGAATGCTCACAAAACCGATCCAGTAGCCGGCGGGGGAAGCGCTCCGGGGATCGTCGGGTACAATGAATGATATTGCGGCGATCCCGAGTATGATCAGCAGTCCGTAATACACAACGAGGTGTGTTCTGGAACTCCAGGCTTCTGGTTTATGGAGCAGCAGCCGTTGGTCGAGTTGGTTCAGGAACCCTGGTGCGAGGGGGCGTTTTGTTTGCATGGCTCAGAAGAATCTTTTGGTGGAATGGGTGATGTCCCTGAAATAGTTGACCGGAATCTGTTGTTGTACAAGACGGGTGATGATCTCCTGTGAAGTAAGCGTGGTGGTGGTAATGGTGTAGAATCCTCCGTTGAAATGTAATTGAACGCCATCCGCGTCAATGGCGCCCAGCAATTGTTCCCGGGAGGCCGTTGTTTCGAGTTCCATTACATAAGTGGAAGGAATCGTGTCTTGATGCGCACCGGTTTTGTGGATGCATGCCCCGTTGCTGATCATCAGCACCGTGTCCGCTACTTTTTCAACTTCATGCAGTTGTTGGGAACTTAATATCACGCCCATCGGATGAAAGGCGGACTTTGCCATGTAGCGCAGGTCGGTGAGGATGGTTTGCTGCGCGTTGATGTCCAGGTTGGCCAGTGGCTCATCCAGTATCAGCAGGCTGGGTTTCTGGAGGAGTATGCGGGCGATTTCGAAACGTGTTCTGTAGCCACTTGATATCTGGTTCCAGTTCAGGTGAGCGTATTCACTCAAACCCAGGCGTTCCAGCATAAAATCGACCATCACTTCATTTTCAGCGCCTTTTATTTCAGAAAGAGAAGCAGAGAAGTGCAGGTTATCTTTCAACTGGCCGTACCACCTGGGAATGCGTTGCGGGATAAAAGCCACATGGTGCTTGATGGCGTAATGATCCGGACGTTTCAACTGGGAATAGTGTATGCTGCCATCGTCAATAGACAACTGCCCGGCCAAACAACGGAGCAGTGTGGTTTTACCGTTGCCGTTTTGCCCTACAACGCCCAGTACATCGCCTGTGGCGATACTGAGTTGAATGGGTTGTAAACTGAAATTACCTTTGGAATAGGTTTTCGATATTTCTTTCGCCTCCAGCAAAGGTTTACCGATTGTTTGCGGAGGAACCGGCCGTTGCTCCAGTTTTTCGAGCAGGTGCAGTGCCCTTGCTTCGAAATCGGTGGCGCCTGTCCTGAATTGCTTGCTCAGGTTAATGCTTTCTTCCAGTAAGGTGGCGTCGCTGGAATCCAGTGCGGTGTCCAGCAACCGGCGCACGGCCAGGGCATGATCCCCATGCGAAAGAAAAGACCTGATTTCTGAAAGTTGTTGCATCAGTTTCTTCGTTTGATTTTGAAGGACAGTTGGATCGCTCTAGATGTAGTAGATGAATCAGGGGTTGCCGTTCCTTCATAGTTGCCTGAAACGTACCCATTGATTGGACCGTATTCGGTTATGGTACCCTGAAGTCCGTTTTGAACAGGGAAATAAACACTTTCGGTTTCACTGCTTAGTGATATCCACATGGTTGAAGTTGCTCCAGGAACGGGGTTGCCCCTCCATTGAACTGACATATTCATGTAAGGCGGAGTTCTTCTTGATGCCATTATTGTATGGATGGTATCACGAGGGTAAAATGACAACGAATCAACAGGGTAGAAGAAGTTATAATCTACATCATCTAGCTTAAAACGGATAAATTCTGTTGCTACACCATTGCAGGCTTCCAGTGCTCCGGCATCTACCGTTTCTGAAGTAACTGGAATAGTGACCGCATCGCCGAATACTGCTTGTGCTCCACTATTATCAATGGCAGTAAGTTCAACTTCAGTAGGCGTGAAAGAGCAGCCGGATACGATTATGGAAAAAGCGCCTTCCTCCACTTTGGCGGCATAGTTTAACCCGTCAAGTTCAATGCTTACAATTCCTTTGTCAACAGGATCACCCGCACAGTTGTTTACTGTGCCGGAAATGGTAATCGCTGCATTGGCAGGTATCGTAACTACCTTGGCACCCAGGTTGGCGTCTTGAGTGAAGGGGCCAATCTGCTCAGTGAATAGGACGTTGTTGCATTTGTTCAATACTTCCATTTTTAATGCCACACCTTTGGGAATCCATCCTTTCGAACTGCCGGATTCATCTGTTGTGCCAGTTGTCATAACACCTGTGTTTTCATTGGTGAGCCGGATGGTGGTATAAGGAAGGGCATTGCCATTCTGGTCTTTAAGTTGCGTGTTGAAGTAAACGAAGTTGGCGGGTACATCACAGTTCCAATAGGAAAAATGACTTACTTCTCCCACGTATTTCCCGTTTTGTTTAACGGCTGCGCCTTCCTCTTTCCATAGGCCCATTGTTTCATCAAAGTACCATAGGGGAATGGATGCCGGTGCTGAACCAGCCTGTTGTGCGGAGATCGGCATTTCCAGTACCGCTTTTTTGCCGGGGGCAACCTGGAGTTTTTCACCGGAAGCGCCGGTGATTTCCACGGCCATCATGCCGTAGGTAATCATGCCGGTAAGATCGCCGTCCGCGTCTATGCCACGAAGGTCGCCCGGCATGGTAAGGGAAAGGTCTTCATCTTCCGGCGAGAGGTGGTGCGCATATACTTGTACGATACCGCTATATGGATTGCCTGATCCGGTAACAATACTGTTGGGGGAAAAACTGATCACACTTCCACCCGGAACGCTGATGTTTCCGCCAGTGGTGGTAGGAAAACTTCCGGTAAGTTCTTTTTCTAGCAGGTCTATTTCAATATAATTTACCGCGTCGGTGCTGGCCACAAAGGTTCGTATGCCTGGAAAGTAACCCTCTTTGGAAGCGTTCACGAAGGCTGTTTGCTGCAATACGCTGGCGCCGTCAAGCAGAAATACACCGTTCTCATCTGTAACCGCCATGGTATTACCCGCGTTTACCTGAACACCAGGTAAAGGAACGCCGCCACTGGTGATCCTTCCACTGATAGATGTGCTGATGGTAATGTTGGGAACAGGGAAATCAAGATCTGAAGGAGGGGTGATTTCACGTTGGCAGGAAACACAACACAACAATGCAAAAAAAGCAAACAAAATGGGACGGGGAAAACACAATTTCATTCCTTAAGGGTTAATGGTTCCCTCAAATGTAATAAAACAAATCTTTTCCCGGAAGCCGGCTATAAAGATTGCATTCTTTTCAATTCCGCTTCATTTGTAAGGTCAAGTCGAAGAGGAGTAATGGAAACATGGCCGTTCTCCACCGCCCACCGGTCGGTTCCTTCTTCTGCCGGTTCAAGCGGACTTACCGTGAACCAATAATGTTTCCGCCCCATAGGATCCATACCTGGCGTAATGTGCCCATCGTATAAACGTACGGATTGCCTTGTCCAAATAATATCGTTTGGCTGAGGTGGGAAATTTACATTGTACAGGCAGAGCGCGGGCATATTCAGCAATAATTCCAGCGATTGTTCAATAAAAGGAGTGAGGGCCTCAAAATCCGGCTCTGTTTTTCCGGCCGGCGTGCTCAGTGCGATGCCTTTCACGCCAAGCAATACCGCCTGTTTCGCGGCGGCGAGGGTGCCGGAGTGCCACATGGAATTTCCTACATTCAGTCCCATATTGATGCCTGATAACACCACGTCTGTACTTGCCCACAAATGCGTACCCAAGGCTACGCAATCGGCGGGTGTACCGTTCACACGGTAAGCTTCCGCGCCATCAAAAGCGATGGGGGATTTCTTATAAGAAATAGGGCGCGAAGCGGTAATGGCGTGGCCCATGGAGGATTGTTCCACATCAGGCGCCATGATCTTTACTTCTCCGAAACGGGAAGCGCACTTCGCGAGGGCGGCAATGCCCGGACTGTAAATGCCATCGTCGTTGGTGATAAGTATTCGCATGTAAAAAAGGCTAACATAATCGTGCCACAAGGGCTGGAACAGAATTTTGTCTGCATCTTCAAACAACCCGGGAATACATGAAAAACATAGCACTGCTCCATAATCCAACAGCCGGTGATGAAGCGCACTCCAAAGAGAAACTCATTCATCAGCTGGAAGAAGAAGGGTACAATTGTAGATATTCGTCCACAAAAGAAAAAGGATGGGATAAGCTGAAAGATGATACCGATCTTATCGTAATGGCTGGTGGCGATGGTACGATCCGTAAAGTGATATTGAAGTTCTTCGCCAATGAAAAAACGGATATCCCTTTTACCTTACTGCCTTTGGGTACGGCGAACAACATTGCCCGCACTTTTGATATCCAGGGGAGAACAATTGAGATCATTAAATCCTGGAAGAAAGGAAAGGTCAGGAAGATTGACATCGGTAAATTCAATGGTGGCGGACTGTTCCTGGAAAGTTATGGCGCCGGACTTTTCCCTTTGCTGATGAAAACCATGAAAAGAAGGACCGACGAAGCGCCCACGCCCGAAGAAGAATTGCTCAAGGCTTTAGAACTCTTTCACGCTACAGTGCTTTCCGCTGAAGCCGTTCCCTATCAACTTATGGTGGATGGGGAAGACAGGTCAGGGAAATACTTAATGGTGGAAACCATGAATATGAAGTCTATAGGGCCAAATCTGCTTATGGCGCCCGATGCCGACACTGGTGATGGAAAATTTGAGGTGATCACGATCGGAGAAAATGAGCGGACCTTGCTGGCCGAACACATCCGCAGGAAAATGTCCGATCCGAAGGATTCTTTTCCGTTTGAACCAACCCTGGCCGAAAATGTGGAAATGAGCTGGAACGGTAAGAATGGTCATGCTGATGATACTTTGGTAACCCCTGAACCTGATAAACTGATCAGGATACGACCGGCAAAAGAAAAAGTAAAGCTTTTACTGGGGAGCAGAAATGAAGAATGATGTATTTTGAAGCATGAACAATGCTGAACAACTCGTAGCCCGGTTTAACCTGTTGCCGCACCCTGAGGGTGGTTTCTATGCTGAAACTTATAAAAGCGGGGAATACATACGGCAGGAACATCTTCCCGAAAGGTTTTCTGGAGCCAGGAGTTTTTCCACCGCGATTTATTTCCTGCTTCCACGGGGAAACTTCTCCGCTTTTCACCGCATTAAAAGTGATGAATGCTGGCATTTTTATGCGGGAGAAACACTGCTGGTGCATGTTATTCACTCTAACGGTACCCTGGAAACAATACGATTGGGCAACAACATGAATGCTGGTGAAACCTTTCAATATGTGGTGCCCGCCGGATGTTGGTTCGCCAGCGAGCCGGCGCCGCAAACAAATTTCTCCTTCGTAGGCTGCACCGTGGCGCCTGGTTTCGATTTCGCCGATTTCGAACTGGCCAAAGCCACTGAACTCACCAGTTTTTTCCCCGAACACCATGCGCTCATTACACGGCTTTGCAGGATGTAAAGACGGTGAGAATTTCAGACCTGCAACGGCATTGCGGTTCCCTCACGTATGCCAGCTGAAATAAAATGGTGGATGGATTTCAGATAGTTTTTGAGTTGCCACCTTTCATTTCTTCCACAATCTCTATATTTGCTCAAAATCATTTGTGTAATCGATTACGTTGATTGAATTGCCTTAAAATTTTCAACCATGACTGCATTCGACTTCAAAGAACATCCCCACACCCGTTTCAACCAACTGACCGGTGAATGGATATTAGTTTCTCCCCACCGCACCAAAAGACCCTGGCAGGGAAAAGTGGAAAGTCTGCCCGCAGACAACAGGCCTGCTTACGATCCCAAATGCTACCTGTGTCCGGGCAATACCCGCGCCGATGGCAGCGTGAATCCGGACTATACAGATTCCTTCGTTTTCACCAACGACTATTCCGCACTATTACAGGATACTCCGGAAGGTGGACTGGATGTGGAAGGACTGCTGCAGGCGAAGAGTGAAAAGGGCATCTGCCGCGTGATCAGTTTTTCTCCCGACCATAGTCTTACTTTACCACAATTGCCCGTTGAAGGCATTGAAAAAGTGATCGAACTCTGGACCCGTGAATTCATCGACCTTTCTTCGAACAAGGATATCCGTTATATCCAGATCTTCGAGAACAAAGGCGAGATCATGGGTTGTTCTAACCCGCATCCGCACGGACAAATTTGGGCGCAGGCATCGCTTCCGCTGGAGATATCGAAAGAGACCGCAAGGCAGGCCGCTTATTTCCAGGAGAAAGGAAAAAGCCTTTTGTCGGATTATGCCGAGCTGGAATGTAAACTCGGGGAAAGGGTAGTAGTGGAGAATGAACATTTCGTGGCCGTGGTGCCGTTCTGGGCGGTATGGCCCTTCGAAACCATGATCATCAGCAAGCGACATGTACCGGCATTACCTGAGTTCACGGTTGAAGAAAGAAAAGCGATGGCTTCCATCCTCAAAAAACTCACGGCCAAATACGATAATCTTTTTGAAGTATCCTTTCCATATTCGGCAGGTATGCACCAGGCTCCGGTGAACGATGGCCCGCATCCCGGATGGCATTGGCACATGCACTTTTACCCGCCGTTGCTGCGTTCGGCCACGGTTAAAAAATTCATGGTGGGCTACGAAATGCTGGCGAATCCGCAGCGTGATGTAACCGCCGAATGGGCAGCCGAACGCCTGCGCGCATTGCCTGAAGAAAGAACATTCTAAGCCATTTCTTCTTCCAACCCATCTTCCGGAAGCACATCTTCGGGTATGGGAAGGGGTTTCCGTTCGCCGATCTGCTGGCGCCACATGGCGTAATACAACCCTTTGCGGGCCAGTAGTTCGGCGTGCGAACCCTGTTCTGTAATGCGTCCTTTCTCCAATACAAAAATGGTATCGGCATGAAGGATGGTCGATAACCGGTGGGCGATCAGCACCGTGATCTGCCGCTTGCTGCGGGAGACTTCTCTCACGGTTGCCGTGATCTGTTCTTCCGTGAGTGAATCCAGGGCGGAAGTTGCCTCGTCGAAGATGAGCAACCTCGGGTTCCGGAGCAATGCCCGCGCGATGGACAAACGTTGCTTTTCACCGCCAGACAACTTCTTTCCCCCTTCACCCAATAAAGTATTCAATCCCTTTTCCAGTCCGGCCAAACCATCTGCCGCGGCTTGTTTCAGGGCCGACATCATCTCCGCATCGGTGGCATCAGGTTTTACGAAAAGCAGGTTCTCGCGGATGGTCCCGGAGAAAAGCTGGGTGTCTTGCGTTACAAAACCGAGTTGCCGCCGCATCTGGTTGTACCGGATGTTCCGCGAAGGAACGCCGTCGTAGTAAATAGTGCCTTTCACCGGCGTGTATAAGCCAACCAGCAATTTCACGAGGGTTGATTTTCCAGAACCTGATGGTCCCACGAAAGCAATGGTATCGCCCAGTTTCGCTTCAAAGGAAATCGCGTCCAGCGCGTTCACCGAAGCGTTCTTATGCCTGAAGGTGACCGATTCAAACCGGAGTTTTTCGAAAGCGCCGATCTCGGTGGGATCCTCCGGCCGGAACTCCGGTTCTTTGGCCATCAGTTCATTAAAGGCCTGCAAGGAAGCTTCTGCTTCCCGGTAAGAAAGAATGATACTGCCTAGGTCCTGCAAAGGGCCGATGATCGCCGTAGAAATGAATTGCATGGAAATGAGTTCGCCGGGAGAAAGTACTTTCCGGAAAATCAGCCAGAGTAAAATGAATAGAATCGACTGGCGCAGCAACATCAGGATCGCGCCCTGGTAAAAACTGAGTGTACGCACCTTCCGTACCTTGCTCATCTCCAGATCATAAATGTCTTGTGTATGTTTCTTCAACCGCCGTATTTCAGGATAGGTTAGCCCTAAACTCTTCACTAACTCTATATTCCGCAAGGATTCCGTAATGGTGCCACTCATCACGCGGTTCTGCCGGATCAGGGAACGTTGTAATACTTTGATGGACCTGCTCAGTATACTGGTTAAGCCGCCAAGCAGCACTACGCCCACGAGAAACACGGGAATCAGCGCCCAATGTTTGGTGAATGCGTACCATACCAGGAAGCCGATGCCCACGATGGAAGAGAAAAGAATGTTGATAAAGGAAGTAATGAACCTTTCCGTATCACTGCGCACTTTCTGAAGTATGGAAAGCACTTCGCCGCTGCTGGTGTCTTCAAATTCGTGGAAGGGCAGTCGTAGAGTTTGACGCAGTCCATCGTTGAAAATTTGCATCCCGAAACGTTGGATAACGAGCCGGAGGGCGAAGTCTTTGAATACGAGGAAAAGCCTTGCCGCCAATGCCAACCCGATGGCCAGGGCCAGCAGCAACATGACCCCGTTCACCATCTCTTCATCCGATTTATCGCCGGGCTTCAATGCGTATTCATCGATGATCTTTCCGAAAATCACAGGGTCATACAACGCAAGCACCTGCGCGGCACCGGCCAGCACTAAGGCGAGCAGTATCCACCAACGGTATGGCTGCAGGTATTTCCAGATCACTCTCATGGTATGTACATCGGCGTTTAAGTTCACCTAATGTACATATAATGCGCTGGTTTTGTTGGGTGATGGGTGGAAAAACAAATGGGGATACCGTTAAATAACGGTTATTCAATCAGTAGTTTGGTGGCGTGGATGTTCTTTCCTTTTGCTGTTTTTACCTGAACGAAGTACATTCCTTTTCTTACTGTTCCTGGTAACTGAACCGGTATCGGGCTACCCTGTACCCAATTGATCTTTTTTGAGAAAGCGGCCCTGCCCAGCATATCGAATACCACGATATTGTAAGCGCCTGCCGGAGATGTGCCCAGATCAGTATAAAAGCCGGCTTTGGATGGATTAGGGTACAGCAGGAGTGAAGAAAGTCGCGTATCCGGAACGGGGGTGATCATCGTGGAACGGTAAGTGATGATCACGCTTTGTTCCTGGAGGTCCTCTTCTTTTACGGTTGAATTGGAAGTTCTTTGGAGGGCGATGTTCGTTTCCTTCTGAATATGGGCCGCGAGTAGAATTGTGGTGTCGGGCGTGAAATCAAAATCCTGCAGTAATTCCTGGGCGGTGGAATGCAGGTGTATTCTTTTTTTGATGTTCAGGGCGGAATCTATGATAAGTCCTAACGCATCGGCGAAACCCGCTGAAGTATATGTTTGTTCAAGGATCTTTATAGGGTTGGAAAAAAACACACTTAATAAGAGTGTGTTATGGCCATACTTCTTTTTTAAGGATTTAGCCGATTGAGCACCATAAAGCGGAAGTTTGGATTGAAAATTTCCCATTGTGTCCAGGCAAACAAGTGATTCTGTTCTATCTGCACTGGATGGAATGGAGGTTTGTTTTGAAACAAGATGATTGTCCCAATAATATGTACTGCTGATCAGAACATTCGGCAACTTGAAATACATGTAAAGTTTATTGTTCATATATTCAAGTTCACCTTCCTTAACCTGTATATTGCCTACCGTAACCATAGTTGTGCCTGATGTTCTGTTGGTTTTTTTGGACCATTTGATTCCTTCTTCCCAATGGAACCTGATCAGCGCCAACCGTATGTCATCAAAACTTAACGTATCTAAGGGGAATTTTTGAAGCAGCATGTTCCCTTTAAATGTTTCCAGGGCAATCTGTTCATTTGGTTGACGGGGAAGTGACTTTCCCGAAATGAACATTTTGTTCCCGCTTCCAGCCATTGAAAGGAATTGAAAAAAATTGTATCCTGCCATTTTTGAAGGCGTGGATACTATCCTGAGGCCCCTCGAATCCTTATAATTTAACAACGAGTCAAACCGGACGATCACATCACTGATGTCAGCGGAATAACCTTTGTTCATAAAGAAACCAATTTTAGTAAGCTCCCTGGAGTGCATCATGGCGTTAACTTCACCGGAATGCTCGTCAAAAGAAAATTCGATCAGGCTGGCCCCGGATATATCAAGCGGCTGATTTCCCGGATGGTATTTGATTGTTATTTCTCCCTTGTTGTTCAGGTATCCTAGAATATTTACATTTTGACTTGAGCCGGTTTGAATAATCGTTGCTCCTGCTTTGAGATAATTCTGCCTGTTAAGTGCGCCTGTTAACCGTGCATGGAAATAGTACAGGCCATTGTTTCTCCTGAACTGCTGAAGGGAAACCGACTCATACGAACCTTCGATTCTGGATATCCACGAAGTTTGTTGAGTAGGGGAGATGCCGGCGAAATATATTCCAGCTTTCCGGGGCCTCATTTTAATGCTTAGTTCCTCGTCTATTTTCAGCTTTCCAAATGAAGTTCCGGCAATGATGTAAGATCCATCTGTATTAGTTTCAATATATTGGGTGGGGTCAAGAAGGTCCAGTGTATTAGTGGTGTCTTTGGCCGTAAGTCTCTTTTGTGTAAGATCATATTGCCATCTTTTGGTTCCTTTTGTATCCCCGGGTATGAATTCGATTACTTTTTTATCTCTTATTACCTGTAGCTGGTGGAGGAATATTTGTCCGTTAGAAAGGGGAGATTCCATTTCGCCGATCCAATGAAGTTCCGGCTGCTGCAACTGAAGATTGGTATGACCCAGGAATGCATTGGATTGCCCGTTAAGGTCCAGTGTTTTTGCATCATTAAAAAATACCCGTGTTGTTACGTTATCGGGTGCTACGTTCGCATCGGAAAATTCATTTCCTCCGGTAATACAACCTGTAAAGTAAAGGCTGTCACCCAATCGCATTATCGGCCCTATTAACAATATATTTCGCCGGATTTCATAGTTCAGGCCAACATAATAGGGAGCTATCCGATGCGTTTCCTGCAACACCAGGTTACGGTTAAAGCCAAAAAGTATTTGCTCATTATTGGCAGGAACATGGCTCCCTCCAATCAGATAAGTGGATGCATTGGGGAATACCCCTTTGCAATATACTCTATCTGTTTCTTCTATGTAAAATTGTGGTGAAAGGGAAATGTTGGGAAATGGACTTGCAATAATATTTTCAAAGGCTGTATCTATTGCGAAAATGTACCTGTCTGAAATTTTATTTTCCGTAAAGCGGACCTTTTTATCGTTCAGTATCACAGAATCACCACCAATAGTCATAGTCATGATAAACCGGTCTTTAGCGGCGATAAGATTGCTTATATTGAAGGTCGACTGGTTAAGTATCTGCATTTTTTTGGTGACCGTTACAGCTCCATTCTGACTGAGGGAAGCATAAACCAAAGCATAGGTGAACTGTTGTGAAGGTAGTATAGGAACATTTATTGTTGTGCTTCCTATTTGTATAATTGTACCGGTTGAAGTTGGTGAAAACAAACTGCTGAAAAATAAGTCAATTCTGTCTTTTCCCGGAAGAATGCTCATAGGCATATGACTTAGCTGCCTGATCCATTTGGTACTCCCGTCTGCAGCTATTTTAGTCATAAGGATTGCTGTCTGCTGAGGTTGCGGGAACTGAACCGTTATGCCAGCATATTGCACCATATCCTGTTTTTGTGGGAAGGTGATATTGGTGAGCATCAGCAGCTCGTTTTTGATGGAATCATAATACAATGCATTATTGTCAGGCGATAGATTCTGCGAAAATTCCGAATACTCGGTTCCAAGATTCTTGGCCCAACTTACGGTATGGTCTGGATTGTATTTGATTAGCAATACATCTCCTTCTCCTTTCCCCGAATAAGTTACGGAACTGTCAGGTGAAAAAGTTCCCATGAAGTTAATAAGCATGTATTTATTCCCATCCTTGTCATTTACATATCCTCTTACATTTCCGGGATATTCGCTGAAGCCGATTTGCTTGGAAGATGACACAGACTGGCCAAATGAAAAGGAAAAACTGAGACAGATCAGTACGGACACAATAAGATAAGGGCGCATATAGGGGTATTTCGCAAGACAAGATACAATTTTTACTAAAAAATAGAAAAACGCCCTGGCACACTGCCTCCCCCTAATTAATTTCCATTAACACTTCCATCCACCCCTTCTCCCTAATTTCAGTTTCCTACAATACATACACACATGAAACGTATTCAGGCTCTTTTGCTCTTAATATTTTCCTTCGGATACAGCTTCGCGCAGGTAAACAAAGCGCCCGCTTACCCGTTGATTACCCACGATCCCTACTTTAGTATCTGGAGTTTTACGGATGAGCTCACGGCTTCACCTACCAAACACTGGACAGGAACTGATCATGGCTTACTGGGCATCATCAATGTAGATGGAAAACTTTACCGCTTTATGGGAAAGGAAGCAAAATTGTACGAGACTATTTTGCCCGCTGCCGATGAACGTGAATACAATTTCCGATATACCGAAACCACACCGGAAGCGGGATGGATGCAACCTGGTTTTGATACGCGAAACTGGAAGACAGGAATAGCGCCATTCGGCGACAATAGAAGTCTTGTGAAAACGTATTGGTACAGCCCGGATCTTTTTGCGATCCGAACTTTCGACCTGAAGGATACGCCCGCAGGAAAAACTTTCCTTAAGTTAAAACACGACGACAATGTGGTGGTTTTTCTGAACGGAAAACAGGTGTATAAACACGATGGCTGGAACGAAAAATACATCTTCCTCCCTATGGAAGGACTCGTAAAAGGAAAGAACACATTGGCCATCCATGTAAAAAATACTGCCGGCGGAACTTTGCTGGATGCAGGTTTTGTAATGGAACCTTTGAAGAAAGCCGAGGATATGCCTGTGGCCATTCAGTCCAGCCGGGAAATGACCGCCACGAAAACGACCTATGGCTTTGAATGTGGCTCCGTTCACCTCCAGGTCGATTTCCTATCTCCATTGCTTGCGGATGACCTTAGCCTGGTGGCGCGTCCGGTATCGTATATTGATTTTAAAGCTCATTCAAAGGATGGAAAACCGCATCAGGTGAAACTTTTGTTTTCTGCCGCGACGGATATCGCCGTGAATGAACCAGTACAGGAAGTGATGGCTTCCGCCTATCAAAATGGAGTGCTCAGTATATTGAAAGCCGGAACAAAGGAGCAGCCGGTATTGAAAAAGAAAGGGGACAATCTCCGCATCGATTGGGGTTATTTTTATGTGGCTGCCAGATCGGGTAAAGATGTGGTGCAGTTTGTGTCCAACACAGAAGCTGGGAAAGCCTTTCTTGCTAAAGGAACTCAACCGGCAACTTTAAAAGAAGGAAAAAGTTTATCGCTTAATACCATACTTGATATAGGAAAAATTGGATCGGCACCTGCAACACAGTTGTTGTTACTCGGTTACGATGATCTTTTCCCTATTCAATATTTTGGTCAAAACCTGTTGCCATGGTGGAAAGAAAACGGCAACACGATTGAAAAGGAATTGAATGCCGCGTTTACCGGGTATAGTAAAATAGCCGAACGTGCCGCAAAAATGGATGCAAAAGTATACAACGATGCGCTGGAATCGGGAGGGAAAGCACTCGCTGAACTATGTGTAATTGGCTACCGGCAAAGTATAGCCGCGCACAAGCTGGTGAAAAGTCCGGAGGGTGAGTTGCTATTCTTATCCAAAGAAAATTTCAGCAACGGCTCCATTAATACTGTCGACGTAACTTATCCTTCGGCACCACTTTACCTGCTCTACAATCCCGATCTGCTGAAAGGCATGCTGAACGGAATATTTTATTACAGCGAAAGTGGGAAATGGAAAAAGCCTTTCGCCGCACACGACCTGGGAACTTATCCCATCGCTAACGGACAAACTTACGGGGAAGATATGCCGGTGGAGGAATCTGGTAATATGATCCTGCTCACCGCCGCCATCGCGAAAACGGAAGGAAACGCTGAATACGCGCGTAAACACTGGAAAACATTGAGCACCTGGGCGGAATACCTCTCCAGAGAAGGTTTCGATCCCGCGAACCAACTTTGTACAGATGATTTTGCCGGACACCTCGCCAGGAATGCCAATCTTTCCCTAAAAGCCATCACAGCCCTCGGCGCTTACGCGCAGTTGGCCGGAATACTTGGTGAAAAATCAGTTGCTGAAAAATATGGAGAGATGGCCAAAACGATGAGCCAAAAATGGATGGAAATGGCAGATGACGGCGACCATTATGCGCTCACCTTCAGCAATAAGAATACCTGGAGCCAGAAATACAACCTCATCTGGGATAAAGTGCTTTCCCTGCAACTCTTCCCGGAAGATGTGTACACGAAGGAAACAGATTTTTACCTCACCAAACAACAGGCTTACGGCTTACCCCTCGACAGCCGAAAAACCTATACCAAATCCGACTGGATCGTATGGACGGCTTCCCTCACCGAAGACGCTGCTAAGATGAAACAACTCATCGCGCCAGTATATAAGTTCGCGCAGGAAACGGGTTCACGCGTACCCATCAGCGACTGGCATGAGACCACTTCCGGAAAGATGGTAGGGTTTCAGGCAAGAAGCGTGGTGGGCGGGTATTTCATGCCGGTACTGAAGAAGATGCTCTCGGGGAAGTAAGGTTAGGTGCACGCAATGTTTCACACGATTGCTTTGTTTCTCGCAACGGCGCACTGCTTCCTGCTTCGCAGCAGCAAGGACGCAAGGCATTAATTGATTGGGGAGAGGCTTTGTCGGATGTATTTTTTTCTCGCAACGGCGCACTGCTTCGTTCCTCGCAGGCGCAACGTCAGCTCATGATTGAATAGCTTCTTTATGGGTGGGCTATCAGCAATGATTATGTTTCAACAACACTTGGAGCCTTTGCGCCTTCGAATGCAAGAAACACACACAAAAAAAAAAGCTCTCCAATAATCAATGCCGTTGCGTCGTAGCGCCGTTGCGAGAAAATTCCCATAGCCTGCAGCACCTCAACCGCTCTGCGAGGCTGCGAGGAATGAAGCAGGAAGCAGTGCGTCTCGTATGTTTGTGTTGTTGTAATAATTTAGCTTAATCAATGTGAAAAGTCAGGGAACCCAAA
>NZ_JAMDLG010000014.1 GCF_023721715.1 Parasegetibacter sp. NRK P23 | reverse complement strand
TGAAGCGCGGACGGTAGTGGATAAAGCGGTCGAAAATCAAATCAATCCTCTAATTTTGAACTGACCGGAAAAAGGGGCCGCTGACACCTTGAGCTCAGTGAACTTAATGAGGAAGTTGAAAAGGTTGAGCAAGAGTTGGGAGATAAAGGGGTTAGAGTTCCTGATATAATAGATATTAAAGGACAGGGATTCGCAGGAGATCCTCCAACAATAAATTTGGAGACTACAGCTTTATCAACAATCCACGAGATAGAACAACAAATTAGACAACTATATATTAGAAATAATCCTGAGGCAGAGCGAGTACCCTTGAGTGTTTTGAAGCTATCTCAGGACTTAGTCGCTTCAAAAATTATTGACAATGACCTTTATAGTTTGTTTCAGAAATTTTGGAAGTTCAGATCTGAAATTGTGCACTCTAGTGAATTAAGGGTTACCGACAAGGAGCTTCTTTCATTTATTGACATTGGCAGACGTATTCTTAACTTACTTAGGACTATTTAGTTTTAAGGGTTTTCATTAACGAACGCCCAACAATAGTTTTGCAATAGCCGGGCAAGACGGGTAACGTGATGTTTAGTTTTCAAAGGTAATTCACTCACGGCAAGACTGTTTACGTTTCCAAACTCCCGTCCATCGCAAAGCCTTGCCGTTATAAGCCATTTTGGTAAACCTCTCAAAAATATGGAGTTGACAAAAGAACAAATAGAAAAATTTTGGGCTGACAAAGTTGAAGCTGACAAAAAACATAGAGAGCGAAATAAAAGACATAAAGAAATTCAAGGACTATTTAACTCATCTAAATTAACAGCCTTAAATCCTCTTTGGCACACAGACATCATCGACATAGACCTGAGCAAACAAAGAGAAAATCTTCGTGACGACCTTTTAGAAGACGGTTTTACAATCCTTCAGGATATTGACATTGAACTTTTGTTTGATAAAATGCCTTCGGGTAACCCAGAATTATTTAGAGAAAAAAATCTTTATAATGACGACCTAAATGACTGGAAAATTAGTGATGTAATAGACAATTGGCTGAACAATGTAAAACTTATTCCACCTACAATTTTGGTTATTGACAAGGTTATTGATAATAGCATTGAAGACACTTGTCAAATTTTTCCAACTGACGGCAAACATAGAATTAACGTTGCATACTATTATGGGGCGACAACTATTCCTATTTTTGTTGTCAATAAACAACTTGAAAAGATAAAAACTATTTTAAACTTAAAATAAAATAATTGAAATATGACAACAATTGAATTTTTACCAATGAATGAATTTTCCGTTCTAAAAGTAATTCAAATTGAAGGCCCAGACTGGAATTGGTTTACAGGATATTTACCTTATCTAAGAACATTCAACCCAAAAGTTTACGACTCAAAAAAAGGTGACTTTCTTGACGAAAAAATACTTGAAACAGTTAAACAAACTTTGCCAAAATCTTTTTTAAGATTTAGTGAAGAAATTTTATTTAAAGGACAACTTGACGACAGACTAAGAACATTAGAAGGTGGTTCAAGAAAGAATGTCACCATTCAATTTTTTCCTTTAATTCCATACGAACAAGCACCAACAATGTTAGGCAGACAATTTTCTGCATATCCAATGGGGTTTGATATGCGACTACTTTTCAAAGAGGGAAGCGAAAAGAAACATAATATACTTGACTTCTTTCTTTGCAACTTACCATTTGACAAAATTGACGATATTGTAAAAACAATTAAACCAATATGACGACAAGAAAAACGGCTTATAACATCGGTTTACTGAATAGCCGGGCTGACGTGTTACGTGGTAAAACATTTTTCTAACAAATTCATTCTCGGTAAGACGGTTTACGTTTTCAAACTCCCGGCCATCAGTAAGCCTTGCCGTTAGCCGCAATTCTTGAAACATTCTTATGTTCAGATTATTTTCTAAAGACGATAAAAATATGTG
>NZ_JAMDLG010000013.1 GCF_023721715.1 Parasegetibacter sp. NRK P23 | reverse complement strand
TGAAGCGCGGACGGTAGTGGATAAAGCGGTCGAAAATCAAATCAATCCTCTAATTTTGAACTGACCGGAAAAAGGGGCCGCTGACAGTATAGATTTTAAATACATACAGCCCGGCAAGCCTGCGCAAAATGGTTATATTGAAAGATTTAACCGCACCTACCGGCAAAAAGTGTTGGATGCGTACTTGTTCGACAGTCTTAATGAAGTCAGAGAAGTGACGGCGAATTTTATCAATGACTATAACAATCACCGGCCACATGATGCGCTGGGCGGCTTGCCCCCTGTGCTTTACCGGAAAAATAAGGAGGGGGTCGGCGGCCCGCTTCCTGAGGGGCTTCGTTCCGCTTCGGCTACGCCTTCGCTTCACTACGCCCCTCAGGAAAACATAATACTATGAAATTTGTCTACTTTTAAAGCGTACTCAAAAAGGGAAGCCTTCATGTTGGGCGAGATTAAGCGTCAAGTATATAAATTGTCAACTTATTATCCTCTGGTGCTACAATAATCTTTTTCCCTGTTCTAAAACCAGCCTTCTCAAGCCATTTACCAGAAAGTCTAATTCGAGCCACAAACGTGCAATTGTCAGCGGCCCCTTTTTCCGGTCAGTTCAAAATTAGAGGATTGATTTGATTTTCGACCGCTTTATC
>NZ_JAMDLG010000012.1 GCF_023721715.1 Parasegetibacter sp. NRK P23 | reverse complement strand
CACATAGAAAGGCCGGAAAAGAAAAAACATTTATTCACCCTGAAGTGCAGCACCTCATAGAAAATCTCAGAAAATAGAAATCATACAAACATTCGAATTTGAAAGTCAGCAGGCTAACAGAACCTCGTCATACCCTTGGGTGCGTCAATAATTAAAATCGCACATGAAAAGGCTAAAAATCAAATTGGCTATAACGTAACGGCTTTGCGATGGCCGGGATTTGAAAACGTAAACAGTCTTGCCGTGAGTGAATTTACTTTGAAAAATGAACATCACGTTTACCGTCTTACCCGGCTATTGCAAAACTATTGTTGTAGGCATGTGCATTGTGTCGTCAGTCTGCCGCCCACCTATATTCAAAGTCCTCTGGTTGTAGTTTCAATGTTTTATTCAAACGGTTTTTAATTTCTGTTCCACCGGGCATAAGTGGCAACATGCTGAAATAATTTCTGATTGCTCCGTTGATACCCGCTAAACAGCTTTTTGCTTTAATCCAGTTCTGCGGGCTAAAAACTCTATTCTGTGGCTGTGGCTCGTTGGCAGCGGCTTCAAGTGCCATGTTCAAACTAACGCCGGCAATCTTAATTATTTCACCTACCATGTTGTCCTGCGCCGCTTTATCTAAGCACTTACTTGGGAAAGGTACTCGCTCCGCTTGATTGTTAGCGATGGCAAAGCACATGGAAACCGCATAAAGATGATGATATGGCGCATAAGCTTTCATGGCAAGCAAGGTTTCGTTTAATCCCAAAGGGTTTTCCTTGCTCCAAGTTTTTAGAATTTCATGATACCAAGTGTTCAAGGCTTGTGCGTTCTCTGATTTGTACTCCCGTTTGAAAAGCTGCTCAAAGTATTTATCAAAAATCTTTGTTTCGCTGTAAGAGATATTGGGTCGTTGAGAATGCCAAGCAATGAGAAACTTTCCAAGGTCTGAAAGGTCAAGTACAAATCGTTTGTCTTTCGTTGCAGGAGCAGTCTCACCACGTTTGGTAATGAAATAGCCTTGTGCATACTTTAACTCAAACTGTTTTTTTAAGTTCAATACTCGCTTATCGTTGCTCCGCAAATCTCTTGGTTTGACTGCGCTTTGTGAGTTTGTGTTGATGCTTATTCGGTCGGCACGGTCTCGTTGCGGTATTTCATAGAACCGAAACAACACAAATGTATCTTCCAGCACCTTGACCTTTTCGCTGCAACTTAAAATAGTGTTCAATGATTGACAGCCGTTCACAACGCTTAGCCCATGAAGTTTCAGTGTCCCGTTCTGCCGTTCCATTTTGTTGCAAATGGCGGTTATGCCGTTATGAAAAAAGAAAAAGTCTTTGTGTTTGTCGGAGTAAACGGTTTGCCTGATGCCTTTGTTGACAGCATTACTTAGTCCTAAACTTTGCCGGACGTTTTTTTGAAAAAGGGTACCGTCTTTGATGCCGGGAATTTTGATGCACTCTTTTAAAGGCAATGCTCCAATCGCAACCTGAGTTCCGGCAAGTGTCTCACACATGAAATGACCGGCAGATAAGTCAATGGTGTGATTAATGGAAGGGTTTTCCTTTTCAAGGGCAAGGTCATAGCGGCGGCGAATTTCATCGCTGTCAATGACGGCAATGGTGCAAATGATGTCATCTCTTTCTGATAACTGCGCAAGTTGCTGTTGAAAAGTTGCAAGGTCGTTTTTAGCAGCCTGTGTCAGTTCGCCGGTCGTAATCAGTTCAAAAGAAATCTCATATTCGTCCTCCAACGCTCTGGCGACTTCCGACAACTTACGTTTTAATTTGCCATTGGCGAATTCTTGAAGCCGCACCAAATCTCTTAACTGAACCCACGAAGAAAGCACTTCACGCAATGGCTCGCCATCAACCGACGAACCGCCAATAAATTTCCCCTGAACTATAAAAATGGTTGATTTGTCGTCGTCAATTACAATAGCATCAATTTGTTTGTCGTCTGCTCCATCAGTAATGTCGTCTTTGGTTTCAATCATATCCCGCAAGTGAACGTTGCGTAAGTACCATGCTACAAACCGCTGTCCGTCATTCGGAAAATTGTCTTGGAAATAAGGTGCTTTGATGTCCTCTTTGATTTGCTCAAGCATATGTTAGTGATGATTTTTGTCGTGTCCGCCGAAAATAGGAAAAGTTACGCCGCATTGCCTACAACGGTACGGCTTACTGATGGACGGGAGTTTGGAAACGTTCACAGTCTTGCCGAGGTCGAATTTACTTTGAAATATGAACAACACGATTACCGTCTTACCCGGCTATTAGTAAACCGCTGTTAGCGGTTCGTTGATAACAACTTTTGAAAATATTGTCAATCACTTAAGGCTTTTGAGTACAAAAGTCTGAATGCATTGTAAACAGCTTGATGCATAATTGTCGCATGATTTTCATGCGGCAAATAGTCAAAATATACGTTTACGTTCTTGCGCTTAAGATTTTTGATTTTAGCAGCCAGAATATTTGCATCCACTTCCATTACACGAGGTGCTACGGTCGGCGTCAAACCTTCTTTTCCTACTCCAATATAAACATCCGTATCCTCAAATCTTGAAACGGCATGATCCAATAAGGAGCCATTGTCCCACCATAAACTAGGGCTAATAATAATATACTTGTCGAAAAGTGCCGGCCTTTTTATAAGAATTTCTGTAGCCAGTAGTCCACCCAAAGACTGTCCAATAATCATTTTCGATCCATTTACCTTGTACTTTAACTGAATGTAGGGCTGCAACTCCTTCTCAATAAATGCAATAAACTTATCTGAGTGTCCAGTGGTTGGGTAAGCATCCTTATCCTCCTTAATTGTAGTAGGAAAAGTATAATCTCTTCTTCTATCAACCGTAGCAATACCGACTACAATTGACTTTGGTACTTGCTTAATCCATTCAAAACTATTAAACTGAACAAGTCCAACAATATGAATAAAATCTTCGTCTGCGGAACCATCGAGCAAATAAATAACCGGATATTTTATCGTGTCTTCTGGATTATACCCGTCGGGGAAATAGATATTTAATGGCCGTATCTCCTTTAACTCATTTGATCGAATTTCGTCAATCAAACCAAGCACAAAGGGTTTGCTATTATCGGGCTGCTTTAACTTATCAACCTGACCGAATAAAGGTGTCAAGAGCAGCATGAAGATTAACAATATAAATAGTCGTGTCAACATTATTTTTTTTGTAGTAACGTCATTCAAGGCAATGACCGCTAACGTGACGGCTTTGCGATGGCCGGGATTTGAAAACGTAAAACAGTCTTGCCGTGAATGAATTTACTTAGAAAACTAAACTTCATGTTTACCGTCTTACCCGGCTATTGCAAAACTATTGTTGCCAGTATGTGCGGATTAAATTCAAATTCCATAAGTCTTTTTAGCCTCGCTCCAATTACGTCTTAAAATCGGCTTAGATTTAGTCGTTTCCCCTTTCGAATCTTCACCTGAAAAATGGCAATACTTTTCCGGATAATCACCATTGCTAAATTTGGCCCAACTCTGAAAAGCCTCATCACAAAATGGCTGTCTTGGATTAAAAGCAATTGGTTTTCCAGTACGAATGCAGAAGCCAGATCGAGTTTCATCCTTATTGTCAGTAAGGATGCTTTTTTTCTTGTCAAAAGTTAAACTGCTCCGGCCTGAAAAATCGAAAGCTGACTTATTGGAAAAGAAATCCGTCAGTTTATCAATTTCAATTACAGAGTCTATATACTTTCTTGATAATCCAAGTATTGCTGATTCATATTGAGGCTTTTTTTGAAAGAGCAATTCAGATTGATCGATTACTCTTCCAAAATATTCCCACGCCTTATCATCAAGCCCCAGTTCTCCAGTAACATTAGTTATTAGATTTCCAGCAATGGCTCCAAATAAACTTACCTTTGTCAAAACCCCCGCCTCTATATTATTATCCTGAGAATAGTTGTACAAATTCATTGAGGTCAGAATGGCCGCGCTCTCATTTGCATAATATTTCGCATGCAGTCTTTTTTCATATCGAATCTGAATATTTGGGAAAGACTTGAAGAAGTCGAAGTCTTCTTTTTTCATACTCCTAGATATATCTCCCTCGTTCTTACCAAAAACAATTATGATCTCCAGTTTATGGTTTTCAATTTTAGTCTTTAAAACTGAAGAGTAGCGTTCATGCAATTTAATGAACGGAGAAATGAGAAGAATTTTACTTTCTGCTGTTTCAAGTATTTTCTCAACTTCTAAATTTAATTCATTCCCTGTTAAAAATTTAGCCATTTTGTCAAGCAATTATTATTGAAAATCGTATTAATTGTTTACAACGTCGATAAGCATTACTGGCAACGGTACGGCTTACTGATGGACGGGAGTTTGGAAACGTAAACAGTCTTGCCGCGAGTGAATTTACTTTGAAAAATGAACAACACGTTTACCGTCTTACCCGGCTATTAGTAAACCGCTGTTATGCGTAGTTATTTGCTCGTATTCAATGTGTCTTTTATTTCTGATTTTGTTGAGTCAACATTATTTGTTGTAGTTGTTACTTGTTCTGCATTTTCTTTAGGTAAACTTTTAATACCAAAGTATATTGTCAGAATAAGTCCAATAACAGCAAGAGGTATAGAAAATTTGTTTATTGTGTTGCTTTGTTGGTAAATCTTGCTTTTAGTGCTAATTAGAATTCTTAAGTCCTCAAGTGAATTAAGTACATCTTCTTTTTCTCCTGTTTTTACGGAAGAGTTAATTGCTCTGAAAATTCTTCGCTCCTCTATAGGTAATTCATCGTATGGTTTTTCTTCTTTTTCTTCTTTTAATATTTGATTTGCTTTCTGATGTCTGTCGACATACGATTGTTTAATATCTCCTTCTGAATTGGAAGCTTTGTTGATTAAATATCTTAGGTAGTCCTCAAGAAGTCTTGTCAATTCATAGGTTGCAAGATGTTCACGTCTGAATGAGTCTGCTAATGTTGTTATATCTTCCTTATTATTGACCAGTCGAAGGTCAAATTTTTTGTCCAACTGCTCAAAAAAGTCTGTATTCAGTTTTACGTTTGGCCTTCTTAATTTTAACAAGATTCGAAGCATTGCTAGCAGACCAAGAAAAGCTGCTAATACTGTCAACAGGGTTAAAATAATATCTATGTTTTGCACTTATGTTTATATTTTATAATTACGCATAACGGTACGGCTTACTGATGGACGGGAGTTTGGAAACGTAAACAGTCTTGCCGAGATAAATTTACTTTGAAAAATGAACACCAAGTTTACCGTCTTACCCGGCTATTAGTAAACCGCTGTTGTGCGTTCGCCTATTTAGTCTGCGTCTTCGAGCCACTCTCTTGTATGTCGGTGCAATCCAAAACCTAATGTCGAAAACTCATCTACTCCATTTTCTGCAATTACTCCAAAGTCCTTCAAAACTTCGTTGATTTTGTTCTGCCCATAGTCTAAAACTTTTTCTCTTTTATTATTCTCCCAAATAACCGCAATCTGTCCACCTTCGCCACCAAAATACTCCGCCTCAACATAAGCGATTTTTCTGTCGCCTATCTTCTGTAAAACATTAGCCTCAATATTATCGGTCAAATACTCGAAATCGTCAACTAAATTTGAAACAATAAGATCGTTCATTTGGTCATAGAGGTACTCAGTCATTGGAATTAAACTAAGACCTTGCCCAATCTCTACATTTTTTGCTTTGTCAAAATTGTCGGTGAAAACATTACTATCCGCTTGCTTGCAAATAAATGCTCGTAAATAATATCCCATTATGTAAATAATATTACAGTCAATATTTGAACCGTCTGCAATTAAATAATTTTATCGTCAACGAACGGTTTTGTTTAAGGTGACGCACAACGGTACGGCTTACTGATGGACGGGAGTTTGAAAACGTAAACAGTCTTGCCGCGAGTGAATTTAATTTGAAAAATGAACAA
This sequence comes from Parasegetibacter sp. NRK P23, assembly GCF_023721715.1. Lineage (NCBI taxonomy): Bacteria > Pseudomonadati > Bacteroidota > Chitinophagia > Chitinophagales > Chitinophagaceae > Parasegetibacter > Parasegetibacter sp. NRK P23. The sequence continues at coordinate 3,281 of NZ_JAMDLG010000012.1, read as the reverse complement.
CACGTTTACCGTCTTACCCGGCTATTAGTAAACCGCTGTTGTGCGTTCGTGCTTCTGTCACTTAATCATTTTCTTATAATGAGCTTCGTAGCCTGCAGCCTTGAACAATTCTGCAAAAGCCTCTTTAAAGTCGGCATAATTAAACTCTTTAAAGTCAAAAATGTTTTGTCCGAGTGAATGAGACTCTCTATTGATGTACCGATAGAACGCTTGAAATTTATTACTGTTCAATGGGGCTTGGGCGAAAAAATTATTCAAGTCTTTCTTTTCTACAAAATTGAAGAAGTATTCAATAATATTTCTCATACAATTTGCAATCAAGGCCGCTGGTTGTTTGTCATCTTTAATTATGAACCAATAGGCCTGATAATCATTCTGAATCTCTTCATAATTCATCGGCACAAATGCACTTCCATTTTCATTTTTCATCAGCCGAAATAGTTTCTGTACTTCTTTTCTAACGTCATGATTTGTTTCTGTGATTTCATAAAAGAAATACAAGCTGTGTGTCAAGATAAATACCTGCTCATACTTATATTGCCAAGTAGTAATTTTTTCTCCTGTAACTGGATCTTTTTTTATTTCTTTTACTCCGAAGAATTCGTTTTTAATTAAACGTCCCACATTAAATACATAAATATGAGACAAACTTGAAATAGGGTCATCAATAATAACCACTTTCTTTTTACCCGTTTCAGTAGCTTCCTTTTTCCCTCTGCAAAGTTCAATGAAGTAAAGGAAGCTAATAATCATTTTTTCACCTTCACTTAAAGAACGGAAGATTTTATCTTGATTTTCTCCTCGTGCTATTTTATATAGATTCTCGGAATGATGTTTTATATTAAAATCGGTGATGCCCAAATCAATTAAGGCGGTGTTGATATTTACTATCGCTTCTTTAATATTAACAGTTTGCTTCTGCTGGTCAGCAATAGCTTTATTTAGGGTGTCAATTTTAGTCTGATACTCTTTAATGATTTTATCAAGTGTGTCAGTCTTGCTTTTTGATGTATTCTTGTCAGTATTATAAGAACTAATTGTTTTGTCATAATCCCAACGCATAACTTGCCAAAAGATCTTTTTAATATTTGATTTTACCGATTCCTTTTGGTCAATATTTTTATTATGCTCTAATATAAGGGCATTTATCTTTTTAATTACATCATTTAGTTCTTGAAGGCTCTGGATTGAACTTTTGAGATTTAATGGAATACTCGGAGTTTTAATTTTATCCTCAATAAGTTTCCTATTGTCTTCAATTACTTTGGTAAATGCGATGTACTTAAGTTCAAAATCTTTTTTGAATACGTCAAACTTTGGATTTGCTTCAAAAAAGGATTTGTTTGGAATTGATTGAATTGCCCCAGAATAATTAGATAAAAAACCTTTTAAGGAATTTATATCAGCTTCGTAAGAAGCGTCAAAATAGTTCTTAATGCTTTCAACTAATGTCGCTGAAATAGTATTCTCTTGGCAAAAAGGGCATGTTGAATTTTCTTCGGTAGGTTCTGTCGGTAAATACTGCAATCCAGCTTTTACCCAGTCAGAATTTCCAAGTTCCTTAATTAATTGCGATACTGTACTATTTTCATTGCCTACGATTTGTTTGGCAAATAAAGTGTCCGATTCTATATTTTGAGGTGTAAATGTTATTTGAGATAAGCCACTATACTTTTGGGCATTGTCCCCTGAAATAGACTGCAAATCATTTTTTAAATCGTCTATACTTTTGGTTGGCTTAGAAGTTGGTTTTGTTAATTGAAAAACATAGCTAAAAAGGGAATCTTTTGAACCTTTGTAGCCTTCTAAACAAAATTCAAGAACCCTGTCCCCACCGCTGTAGTCAGTTTTAATTTTCCATACTGTATTTTTTGCGACTTCTTGCTTTTGAAATATTGCTGAATTTTCTTTTTCAAGTTCTTTGGTTTTTGCTTCCTTTTCCGTTTCTAACTTTTGAATTTCCTTTTGAGCGTTTGCAATTTTAGTTTCCGCTTCTTTATTTTCTTTTGATAATGTAAAGATGCCTTTCAAGTTTTCTGATTCAAAAAAGGTGTCTTGGATGAAAGCCTGATTGTAAACAAGTATATCGTGACTGCTGTCTAAACCTTGGATGGAGCAGTCTTTATATTTTTCATCAGTCTGTTTGTGTAGATAATTCGAAAATGTGCTCTTACCTGTTCCATTTAAACCATAGATAAGGTTTATCTTCTTGTCAGTGTCCAAAGCTGCAAGATTTTTGAAGCTTGCTATCTTATTCAGTGCTATCTTGGTTAACATATTTGAAGTTAGTTTATATTAAGGGAGTGTCGCTTTAGCATGACGCACAACGTAACGGCTTTGCGATGGCCGGGATTTGAAAACGTAAACAGTCTTGCCGTGAGTGAATTTACTTGAAGAAAGAACATCACGTTTACCGTCTTACCCGGCTATTGCAAAACTATTGTTATGGGCAGGGCATTTATCTACTATTCTGTCCCAATGTCGTCTTTAAATTTTTGCAAATATGTCGACTCCAAGTCTGCCTGCCCTAATTGTTTATACAGATTTGATAATTCTAAATAAATGTATGCTGAAGAAGGTCCGTTTAATTCACTAATCTTAAACGCTTCAATTGCTTCTAAAATCACGTTCTCGTCACGAAGTAAATATCCAAGATCTTCAGCTACCACATTTTTATTTTGTGCTTTCGCCAACCCATCTCTTAAAACGTCAATACCAACTTGCGGATTTTCTTTTGCGAAATATAGGTCATAGTTACCAAAACAGTCGGACGCAACCGCCGGAATAACTGACTGATTTTGCTCGCACCAGTTTTCAACAACCAAATTTCCGTTTGAATTCATTTTTACAACAGTCTCAGCGACTCTTTCCGGTGTCAATATTGAAAGGTAACAATCAACAGTTGCGTCTGCTGAAACCTGAAATGCTTTAACAAAATAAGTATTCTCGTCTTCCGGCAAAAGCTCTAATGATGTCGGCTCAATAACCCAATCAAGAATATTATCATCATCCTGATTTAACACCACAAAAATTCTAGTCTTAATATCCGAGTAAATGTCCTTTATCTTCATTTGGATGTCAAATGGTTTTGCCCATAACGGTACGGCTTACTGATGGCCGGGAGTTTGGAAACGTAAACAGTCTTGCCGTGAGTGAATTTTCTTTAAAAAATGAACATCAAGTTTACCGTCTTACCCGGCTAGCAGTAAACCGATGTTATAGGCAGGCTTTTTCAATGTCTACTGCAAAATCAGACATTCGCATTCCTTGTCCATACAGTT
>NZ_JAMDLG010000011.1 GCF_023721715.1 Parasegetibacter sp. NRK P23 | reverse complement strand
TTCCTGTTGCTTGATCGCAGCCACTATTTGGCTCTCGGTAAATCTTGTCTTTTTCATCGTAGTTAACTGTTTAAAGATAAAGAGATAACTCTACTCTAAAACTGACGGAATTGGGGGCCGCTGACAAAGGCTTACGCCAAACCCATTGAATTTTCGAATTCTATTTCCAACATTTTTAAGTAAGGAGTTTATAGCGCTCTTAAAAATAAACAGTGTCGCAATCAGAAACACAGACCAAATAAAATGGGATACAAAATCCAACAATCCCATTCCGTCTTGTTCCATTTTATTATATGGATTTTCTATTCTAAGGTCATTAGATAAAGAAATGTCTCCTAATTTAAATCTGAGAGTAGAGTCTGCGCCAAAAATGATGTGTGTCGTATCTGCCATATGTGAAAATTGTCTTTACGTTTAAGCTGAATGACGCCCAACGTAACGGCTTTGCGATGGCCGGGATTTAAAAACGTAAACAGTCTTGCCGCAAGTGAATTTACTTTGAAAAATGAACACCACGTTTACCGTCTTACCCGGCTATTGCAAAACTATTGTTGGTTGCTGTTATTGGATTCTCGTCTGTTCTAGCGTTGCTATTGTCTGAATATTTTTCTTTTCAATTTCTGTCAAACAATTTGAAACGTCTTTTTGAAAAGGATTATACCATTGTTTCTTCTTAAAATACTTTTCCATTTCGCCTCCACGTTGAAATATTAGGCCGTATTTAGCATAAACTGTATTACGCATTATTTTCAATTGTTGTTTTGTCTTCCCCTGAAAATAAACAACAGGTCTAACAACTAACGATAATTCATACTGCTCATTATCGTCATACAAATCTTCAAAACGTTCAGAATAAAAGCCAACTTCTGCGCTATCTTTTACATAATTCCTTCCTTGAATGGGATCACAGAATAATAGCAAGGATTTTGTCGCCTTTTTTTCTTCAATAAAGTCTGCGAAAATCCCACTATAGTTCCCAAAATATATTCGATTACCTTGAACAGAAACATTATTAAAAGTCTTGCATTGCCGCTGCCAACACTGCTCGTGTGTGTAAATATTGGTCGACCAAATTCCGTCCCAAATTTGCACAATCAAACTATCGCCATTCGGGATAAGCACGAACTCCCATTCTCCCTCAGACATTCCAAAATTGTAAACGCCAACCTTCTGCGTAATAGAGCTTTTTGAAACCTTAAAGTCTTTAGGGCTATAACTCTCTTCGGATACCTCGTTAAATAAATTATTTGGAATCTGGCCAACTGATCTAGCGACTGTCAAAACTGACAAAGCCAACAATAAAAACTGGCTCAAATGAAAAATTCTAATTGTCAATTTATTTTAAAATTAGATGATCGAGCGGAATAGCAACCAACGTAACGGCTTTGCGATGGACGGGATTTAAAAACATAAACAGTCTTGCCGCGATTGAATTTCTTTGAAACCTAAACATCACGTTTACCGTCTTACCCGGCTATTGCAAAACTATTGTTGTAGGCTGTAATACTTTTTTATTTATGTTGTCTATTACAACCATATCGTTATTCCAAATTTGTCATTTGTCGTCTGCGAAACGAAAAAAGTGTCATTTTTTTAGAAAAATACAATTTAAATCCTTCAACGAGGATTGCAAAGTCAACTCTGAACTTGAGGATACTTTTGCATTTTTTGACTGACTCTCATTGCTTCTAATTCGCACCTGGTCATACAACGATGTTATGAGTCATACCACAGATTAGAACTCAGTGTAAACTAATGCTCCTACTGATCTAATTTCTGCTATGTGCCTTATTTTAGAAAGCGGATCTAATGGAGTCCAATGGGAAATCGTGAGCAATTCAACGTCCTGGCCAATAAGTTTTTCTTTTAGCGCCTCAACTGAATGACCATTGTCAATTCCTCTATTGATGTAGTAATAGTTCTTGCAATCCTTTAGCTTAACTACGATATCTGCTTCGCCGTCACCTTTTAATACATCTGTAACAATACCAGAATAACTAATGCAATTATCGGCCGAAGCATTCGGTAGCGGCCTGAAAGAAAGAAATCCAAATGTCAAAAAGAGAAATGTCAACAACACGTAAACCACTTTTCTAATTTTGAGTTGTCTTGCTGCCATAGTATTTAAAATTTAACCTGTTTCAAGTAATTGCCTACAACGTAACGGCTTTGCGATGGCCGGGATTTGAAAACGTAAACAGTCTTACCGAGATTGAATTTACTTAGAAAACCAAACTTCACGCTTATCGTCTAACCCGGCTATTGCAAAACTATTGTTGTAGGCAGGCTTTCAGTCTATTTTTTTTAAATAATATCGTCTCTTATACCAATGTTTGCCAAAAATTATATACTGTCTACGTTTTGAGTGGCCAAATTGCTTTTTTATTGGGTTGCCGGTACTGTCACAAACGAATAACTTATGGTACCCAACTGAATATTTACTTGGGCTACTTAAATGTTTGTTAGTCGAAAGTGCATAGCTTAACAGAACGGCATCTTTTCCATATTTTTCGTATTCGGATGTGTCCGGCTTGAATGGCTCGTGATAGAGAATTACATAATTTTTGTCGAACTTATAACGACCGTTTGATGTGTCGAACATTAGGTCACCACTCATTCGATAGCCAAATGTTGAGTCAGCGTTTAAGTTAATCCTCGTAACAAAAAAGCCGTGGACAGCGAAGTTAGAACGGTATTTTCCTGAAATATTTTTTGTCAAACTGCAAGATGCTAAGCAAAATGAAATAAATCCGAAAATAAAAAGTATGGGGTTTGTCACTTGTGTTTTTTGTTTTGATGCAGATGTAAGCAAGGTTACACAATGTCACGTTCAAATTAAATGCTGCTCAAACATCTTGCCTACAACGTGACGGCTTTGCGATGGCCGGGATTTGAAAACGTAAACAGTCTTGCCGAGATTGAATTACTTAGAAAAACAAACATCACGTTTAGAGTCTTACCCGGCTATTGCAAAACTATTGTTGGCAGCTATGGCTTTAATCGTTGCCCAAATTGTTGTCGAACAACTCGTGTAGTTTCTGCTGTAATATCTTTTTATCTGGCAACTGAGTCTTGTATTCGGAAACCATTGTTGGAGAAAGACTTCTGCTTAATGCATATTCAACAACCTCATTGTCTTTGTCTTTACAAAGAAGTACCCCGATGCTAGGATTCTCATTTTGTTTTCTAACGTCCCTATCCAATGCTTCAAGGTAGAAGTTCAATTGCCCTAAATGGTCAGGTCTAAACTTATCAGACTTCAACTCAAAAGCCACCAGACATTGTAAACCTCTATGATAAAACAAAAGGTCAATATAGAAATCGCTATTACCTACCTGAAGCTTGTATTCATCGCCCATGAACAAAAAGTCCTTTCCAAGCTCCAAAATAAAATCCTTCATTTGGTTCACAAGCCCTCTCTGCAAGTCATTTTCGCTGTGCGGATCTGACAAATTCAGGAACTCAAAAACATAACTGTCTTTAAAAGCGTTTGTCACGGAAGAATTACTTTCTCTCAACACTGTTGAGAGTTTTGTGTTACCAATTACAGTACGCTCGAATAAACCAGCTGATATTTGTCTTTCTAGTTCCCTAAAGCTATATTTTTCCTGGTTGGAAAGTTTAAGATAAAATTCTCTCTCTTCTACTGCTTTACATCTTGAAAAGATGGCCAAATTATGAGACCAACTTATTTCTCTCAACAATGTTGAGAGTTCTGGAAAATCCTTGTAAGTTTCGTAAAACTGTTTCATTCTCCACAGATTCTTATCAGAAAAACCTTTAATATCTGGCTCATTCTTCCGGATGTGCATGGCTAAATCTGAGACAACCGAGTCGCCCCACTCAGATTGCTCAATCTTCTTGCTAATGTATTCCCCAACACTCCAATAAAGGTTTATCAACTCAGCATTTACCGCTTTAATTGCGTTTACCCGAGATTTCCTAATTAGTCGAACTATGTCTGCAAACCGCTTATCCATACTTTTAATGATAGGCTGCTAATTTAGCAATAAAACCTTTTCAAAGTCTTGCTGAACCACTATCGACCATTTAAAGGTTACCCTATCATTGCTGCCAACGGTACGGCTTACTGATGAACGGGATTTGAGAACGTAAACAGTCTTGCCGCGATTGAATTTAATTTGAAAAATGAACATCTTGTTTACCGTCTTACCCGGCTATTAGTAAACCGCTGTTACCTGCAGGCTGAATTTAAGCCATTACGGAAATCATTTTTAGTGTCTGCCTGCCTAAACTTTGGTCTCCCTGAATATCAACGATATCTAAAACCTGCTCAGGTGTCCAACTTTTTGAAAACAACTTCCAGGCGGTATGAGGATCAATGTGTACAACTGAGGAGCATTCTATATCTGCCTCCTTATTCAAATGCCATTGATGGTTGGTACGAATTAAATTCCAACGTCCGCCAATTTCAGTCGTTACAATTATAGACACTGAAGTTCCTGCATTGGCTTCTACATTTCTGAAAGTATATGGAAAAGCAAACATCAAGGTATCAATAAACGGATAGAAAAGCTCTTTTGTCATTAACCCTTGTCGCCCCGTTGCATCGCGAATTTGCTGTTGATGTAGAAACTTCTCTGTGTATTCCCGAGCAATGTGAAACCAATTTGGAGAAATGTCCTGACCAGCCCATGCTACCGGAAAAATTGCATTTTCAAATGGGCCCAATTCTTTTAAGTGTTCAATGTATTCTCGTCCGCTTACCTCCAGCAAGGAAATTAGCACTTTTGGGCTCAGTCGCTTCAAAGCATTGGTCCACGCTAAATTCAATCCATTTAGGAATTTAACCAAATCGGCTTGCGAGTTAATTATCCCAGGGTCTTTCCCAAAATACTTGTCCCTGGAAATAGATAAACCGCGTAAGTTCCCGTCAAGTAAATGAGCAGCTACATCCTTCACTTTCCATAATCTAGCAACTGTTTGCAATTCCCATTCATGCTCTCCCAAATCTTTAAGCAAGGAAATTAGCATGTTGTCCAATACGGGAAACAAGTGAAGCGTCTCAACTTCGATCCGATGTGTCATTTTAGAAGCGTCATTTTAAGCTTGCAGGTAACGGTACGGCTTACTGACGGACGGGAGTTTGGAAACGTTCACAGTCTTGCCGAGGTTGAATTTACTTTGAAATATGAACTACACGATTACCGTCTTACCCGGCTGACAGTAAACCGCTGTTGGCCGGAGTATGTATTTACGCTCCAATGCTTGATGTCAACAAAAAGTTTTTCTCTGTCTTTACACGCTGCGACAACTTGTCTACCCAGTAAACAACAGCAAAAGCAATAAGATTAAAATTTACAATCGCAAGTTCCTGATCCATGAATAGACCAATATGTAAGTCTGAAAGTCCTAGTCCGAAATTTATTGAAAATGATCTTGTGAGGTCGAGTCCAACTGTAAAATAGACTCCGCAGAAAAACTTATATGAAAGCCCAATTACTGAAAAGGATACAATTTGCAATAATTGATTTACTAAACTTAGTCTTAGAAAGTTGCCCTTCAACTTAATACACAAGAAACCACAATAGATAGAAAAAGAAAAAAAGCACAAAGCTAGCGTCAAACCGAACAAAAATATACCATCTGCCCAGTCGACAGGTAAAATAGTTTTCCAGCCCATCATAACAAACCCCAATACACCGCCAAATATCTGATAACCTCCAAGTTTTGTAATGTCATTTTTGAGATTATCAGTTAAAAATCTATTATCAACTTTCATTTAATCCTGGGTTTGTGTAGTCATTAAAGTCCAAATATATCGCAGACTTGTAAACAAGATGGTCAATAATATTTCGGCCAACGTAACGGCTTTGCGATGGCCGGGAGTTGAAAACGTAAACAGTCTTGCCTTGATTGAATTTACTTTGAAAAATGATCATCACGTTTACCGTCTTACCCGGCTATTGCAAAACTATTGTTATAGCCAGTTTTAAGAAGCTTAAAACGGTCAAAGCAAATTTGTCAGAACGAAATAATTTATCA
>NZ_JAMDLG010000010.1 GCF_023721715.1 Parasegetibacter sp. NRK P23 | reverse complement strand
ACTGTCCAATAGATTTTTTTTTCTTTATTCATTGGTCTAAAATTTATTTCGTTTGACGTTGCAAAATTATCTACGTTTGCTAACTATTGGTAAGCACTAACCCGACAGTTAGCGATTACTTTTGGGTTAGTAATGGAATTTTTGACAATGGCAAAGAAAATTAAATGTGATTCAACAGGCATTCGTGCCATAAAAGATGCAATGGAAACACTAAGCGGAAATTGGAAACTTCCAATTTTGTTTTCGTTGTCGGGCGGTGCAAAACGTTTCAAAGAAATTACAAGAGAAGTTGACGGCATCAGCGACAAAATGCTTAGCAAAGAATTGAAAGACTTGGAAACCAATCATCTTGTGAAGCGGACAGTTTACGACACGTTTCCACCGAGAGTTGAATATGAAATAACAGAACACGCAGAAACATTGTTTGACGTAATGAAAGCGTTGCGTGATTGGGGACAAAACCACAGAAAGAAAATAATTGGAAAATAAAACGGAAACAACAACGAACCGCTAACAGCGGTTTACTAATAGCCGGGTAAGACGGTAAACGTGT
>NZ_JAMDLG010000009.1 GCF_023721715.1 Parasegetibacter sp. NRK P23 | reverse complement strand
AAAATTGGCTTGCTGTCATTTGTCGGCTAATTTGAAAACGAATGCTCAATTAGGCTTGCCTATAACGGTACGGCTTACTGATGGACGGGAGTTTGAAAACGTAAACAGTCTTGCGGTGAGTGAATTTACTTTGAAAAATGAACAACAAGTTTACCGTCTTACCCGGCTATTAGTAAACCGATGTTGTAGGCTGTTTTGTTGTCTATTCTATTTTTTCTTTGTCAAAACCAAAGGAGTCTGCTTTAACCACTACCTTAAAGAAAGAAACTCCAGGAAATACTCGTTTAGATGCTGCGATTATTTCGTCTTGCGCTTCTTTACTTGTGTTCAGGCCAAAAACGATTTCTTCAACAACGTCTGCAGGAAATGTATTTACTCTACTTCTATACAAACCAACACCGACTGTTAGAAACCTTAATTCTTGTTCAGGTTGCCACTTCGTTGATTTTCTGAAAAGCTCTTTTTCTAACAATCCAGAGTTGTCGCCCATTATATGATAATCCAAAGGTGTGTCATTATAATCTACAAGCCCAACTGTGCAATTTAAAGCTCTTGCTAATTTTACTGTATTGAAGCCTATTGCAAAGCCATTATGATTGTTTCCATAATGAGCCCACATTGGTTCATTGTCAAATGCTGAACAGAAACTAAGCACACCAATCGTATCATACCTTGAACTGTCAAGAACGTAGTTCATTCTATTCTTTTTAAAATAGCTGACCGGGTCTTGAATAACAGATTGTACTCTTGCTTCAACCTCTCGTTCTAATTCTTCATCAGTCAAGTCTGGTCTAAATGATTTACCAGCGTCTCTAATTCTTTTTCGTGCTGTCTCTATATCAAGTTCGGGCACAATAAAGTTATAGGGAGGTCTAACGTCATAAGGATCATTCAACGTATGCGGTTGAGCAAAGTATAACTCTTGCTTTGTTATGATTGTTTTATGAAAATCTTTTTCCCAGTCTCTGTATTTATAAATTATAGGAGGCGTCCTTTCTGCAATTTCCTTCGCAACTTCTTCAAAGTTGTTATAAACTGTCATATTAGCTAGTTTTATGTCCTACAGAATTTTTTAAAATATTAGGGTGTCATTAAATTGCCTACAACGTAACGGCTTACTGATGGACGGGAGTTTGGAAACGTAAACAGTCTTGCCGTGAGTCAATTTATTTAAGAAACTGAACAACACGTTACCCGTCTACCCGGCTATTCAGTAAACTGATGTTGGTGGCTGGCCAATAGCTATTTTGGCACTGTCCAAATCCTAATGTGTCCATTCTTTGCATTTTGTCCATAGTGCTCTGCTGCAACCTTCTTGTCTTTATAATCTATATGATAAATAGATTTTAAAGTAAGTGCTTTTAGTTTCTCTTTAGCCTCTGTATGATGTATCAATACATTGTCGATGTAAAGTACCGGGTCTTTTGCGTCTGTGAAAATGTGTTGAGAAAATGAAACATAATTATCTACAAAGCTGTTTCTTACATTTTTAAGAAGCTCTCGTTTTCGTTTGAGTTTCTGATTGTAAGCGAAAGTAACAAGTACAACATCATTATTACTATGCATTGAATTTCTTGCTTCTTCTTTTAAAATGTCGATACTTACCAAATATTTTAAACCATTTGCTTGAAGTGCCGAATCAATTTTGATGCTGTCTGTCGCAGAAAAAGGAATACCATTGATAACATACATTGTCTGTCTGAACCTAAAGGCAGAGTCAATAAGTGTTACTTTTTCGTCCAGAAGTTTTTTATCAAACTTTTGAGCTTTTAAAGAATTTAGTGCCGCACAAAGGAAAAATGTCAGCAGAAGAAGTTTCATTTTTAGTTTCAAAGATGTCTTGTCAGGCTAATTTACATAAGAAGTAGGATGTCTATTTGGCTTGCCACCAACGGTACGGCTTACTGATGGACGGGAGTTTTGAAACGTAAACAGTCTTGCCGCGATTGAATTTACTTTGAAATATGAACAACACGTTTACCGTCTTACCCGGCTATTAGTAAACCGCTGTTAGCGGCTGGGCTTTTCGTCAATTGGTTTTATGTCGCTTAAATTATTTGGAATCCCTCTTTCTCTATATGCTGATACTTTTTGAATCTGAATACACGACAAATCTTTTTGCCATTGAACCTCGAGGTGTATAAAAATTGCCATGTAAACAGATTTGCGCAAATCTTTGCCATCCGATGATTCTTCTAAAGTGTCTCGTAATTCTGACGCTAGATTTAAGTCAACTACAGAAATGTAAACATTGTATTTTCGAATTGCTTCCTTTAAAGAATATTTTTGAATTTCATCATCAGGAATGTTGTTATATTTTAATTTAGGCAAGTGCTTTTTGTTGAGGATAAAAATAGAATCTCCTACTAGGTGGTAATTTCTAAAACCGAATTCAATAACTTCAATCTTATTTAAAAACTCTAGCTTACTTTCTTCAATAAGCTTTTTTATTTCAACGCCAAAGGAGACTATAATGTAATCGTCAACACTAATATTAAGTCCACTAATGGCAGGAATAATATCATGCTCATTCAGTAAATATCGTTGTGTAGTTACTCTAAAGAAAATCTCTGGAATTTCCTCTTTTAATTTGTTAGAAAAGCTTTCAGGCAAAAAAGAGTCAAAATTTATGTGATCAGCATCTTGATCATCCGCAAGTCCGCTTTTATCAATAATATGAGACTGGCCGTTTACATACCATTTTGTTAAATCTCCAGTTAAGTTTTCATTGTTATTAATTGCTTCATACTTATCTAGAAGTGGAGATAAAATATTCGCTGTTGTATTTTTGAACTTCTCCACTTTGACATCCGATACTGGTTGATTTATTAATGTTCCTTCATATGATGCTATTGTGTCTTGCTTGACTTTTTCAATAAATTCTAATGGCTTTGGATAATTATTTTCTTCACACCATTCATCTGAAATAAAGCTAAAGCCAAGAGTATCTAAAAGTTCTTTATTCTTCAGAATATCATCTACTAATTTTTTGAAATAATCTAAGTTGTCAATCCATTCTCTTTTTTCAGATTGCTTTTTTGGTAATACCGGATATTCTAAAGGCTTCATGTATACCAAATATGAAACAATTGTGTATTGTCTTAAAAATAAGACCGCTATGTATTTACAAATCCAGCTTTTTAGTATTGCGTCCGAATTTATACCACCTGTTTCAGGAAAATAATATCGCTGGTTTATCCAAGGTATTCTCATTTCGTATGGGTCTCTGAAATAAAAATATAGCCTAAAAACTTCACTCATTGTTTCAGGTAATAACTCATAACGAGGAGGAATACTTTGTGTATATTGAAACGCCCTCTGTATGCATTTGTAACGTGATTTATAAAGTAAAAGCCCTCCTAAAGCATAATGAAATTCAAGAAATCTATCTCTTTCTTTTTTCCTTTGATCTATCTCTTCTTGATTAAGCACATCAAAAGGTGGCTTTTCAGAGTGCTCTAAACTTATTGGTTTTAATGAATAACTTGCATACTGAAAGGCATGCTCCCAATGATAAATTATATAATCATCTCTTTCATATTTAAGTGCTAAAATGAAATTATTCCATATCCTTCGATATGTTGCTTCGGATATTTTGCTATCTGTAAACTCTCCTAGGAGCCATACACTTCCTGCAGTTCTGTGTTCTAAAAATGTAAACCTTCTATTACGTTGAATGGCCAATTCCTCAATTGTTTTTGAAACTAGTTCATAATATGCGATTGGGTATTCAATTTCATTTCCGTGATGTTGGTCTCTAAACTTTTTAAAGGTATCATACATGAAACTTGCAATAGTTTTTGCAAGTTTTTCATTCTGGTTTTTTATTGAATAAAATAAGAGGTCGGAAACAGCAACAAAATAGTCAACTGACTCTATCTTTTTTTTGCGTTTGAAAAAGCTATAGAACTTCTTAAGCATGTCTCCTTATTAGGTACGGAATAAATCGGGTTGGGGTGTAGTATATGAGAACTTTCCTTACAAAAAGAAAAAAGCTAATTATTAATAGTATTGTGGACGTAATTAGTAAGTATTCTGCTGAATGTGAAATAAAATAGTCAAGTCCTGGCAGTTTAATAATAGGCGGTAGTTTAAGCATCCAAACTAGAATTAATACGAGTGAAATTATAAGCATTCTGATGAAGAAAAAATTTTCTCTTTCACTCCTGAAAAGTTCAAGAATCGTAATGGAAGAATATTTTTCATCTACCCTAGATATTACCTCAAGTAAAATAGGATAAGCGATGCCTAATATTGATGCAATGAAAGTAACACAAATTGAGATATTGTCCATTTGTCGAGTTTAATGTCATGTTTAAAATTTAAGGCTGCTGTAGCCTTGCCGCTAACGGTACGGCTTACTGATGGACGGGAGTTTGAAACGTAAACAGTCTTGCCGTGAATGGATTTACTTTAGAAAATGAACATTTCGATTTCCGTCTTACCCGGCTATAAGTAAACCGATGTTATAGCCAGTTTTAAGAACATTAAAACGGTCAAAACAAATTGTCAGTATGAAACATCTTATCGTCTGCGAGCTTTTTGAACGTCCATGATAGATCCTCACAAAAAAACTAAAAGCAATCTACACGCCTTTGTCGTTACGTTTGAATCGTCAATAAAAATTCCACGAAAGCAGATTTATGCAACTGAAGTCGATCAAGATGATGTGTGAAAACTCAACATAATAAAGATCGAAAATGCTAACTGAAGATTTATCGAGCCAGTGCCGGCAATGCTTCGCCACCTCACTCACATCCAGGACATAGTAAGGTTTAAGGGAATTCGTCTTACAATATAGAGATTTTCTGGAAAAACAAGAACTGCGATAGGAACTTTTTACCGGATTAAAAAACTATCCGTCAATAAGTTATGCGTCTTGGCAGTGAAAGATCTCCATAGAAAAGGTTTGAAATAAGCTCTGCGAGAACAAACAAATATGAAGGTCTGCTGGCCAACAAAACCTTTGTCACACCGTTTGGTTCGTCAACTCAAAAAATTGCAATTGAAAAGGCCAAAAATCAAATTGGCTATAACGGTACGGCTTACTGATGGACGGGAGTTTGAAAACGTAAACAGTCTTACCGAGAATGAATTTATTTAGAAACTGAACACTACGATTACAGTCTTACCCGGCTATTAGTAAACCGCTGTTATGCACCGTTTGTTTTATTACTTCAATTCCATAGTACGTCTTTCTACATATGTTTGCTGCTCCGAAGTCACAACAACTGTCTGCGTAGTGGAAACGACCCAGCCACCGTCGTGAATTTGAGAATTAATACTCGTCTCATTCTTTAAATCACCTAAGTCCTCAATTTTAGGCGGCTTTTCGTTTTTACTCCTAGCAATCTTAGTATAATAATCTAAAGCCGCCTTTTTCAATTGTCCAACGTTTACCTTTTGCGTCGATTGCATCAAATAAGTACTTTCTTCCTCATTAATTTCACTAAGCCAAGCTTTGAGATCCGCATCAAATGGTTCTCCTCCCATGAGATTTTGAAATTTGCCTTGTCCTTCAAATACTTCTCCAAGTTTATACTTTCCGCCGTGAAAAAAAAGGAATTGCTGAATATCTTTTATCTGTGCCGACTCAATCATCTCCTTTGTTGAATAATTTGTCTGCAACTGATTTAGTGCATCAGAAAACTCGTTTGAAATCTTTTCAGTCCTCTTTAGTACTTCAACACGCTTATTGATGTGATTTTTGATGTCTTTCCAATTTGTAACCTCAGCAAAAGTTCCAACATCATTAGTCGTAAAAACAATTTTCAAATCATTTAATATTGTCCCAATTTTTCGAGCATTTAAGTCCTTGCTACTCGTCTTAAAATTCATAACAACCCACTGAACAGTATAAGAGTTTTCACTCTGACCCAGAACCGTAACTTCAATGTCATAACTTGTAATGTCCTTTGAAGTCGTATCCGACCCCTTTAGTTTAAATTCTTCGTAAACCGCAGAATACAATTGTTTTTCTGCTTTCTCCCAATAAGCAACAACTTGCACAGTCGAATCAGAGGCGCTAATTTGTCCGAATGTTGAAAATAAAGCAGACAATAATAAAGTGGTTAATATCCCTTTTTTCATTTTTGTATATAGTCTTTAAAATGGTGCATAACGGTACGGCTTACTGATGGACGGGATTTAAAAACGTAAACAGTCTTGCCGGGATTGAATTTGCATTAGAATATGAACATCACGTTTACCGTCTTACCCGGCTATTAGTAAACCGCTGTTAGCCGAATGATTACTGTCGTGAAACATCCATATTATCAATTATATATTTGATTCTATCTTTCTCATCATCATTCAAAAACCTAAATTTGAACTTATGATCAGAGTCTATTGTATTCTGTCCATAATCAATCGTTGTAAGTATTTCATCGGAAATCTTGTCAACACTTGTAGTTCGAACAACTACAATTGCTTCCATTAGAACTCTATGTGGAACAGTTACCTTATTGATAATTCTAGTCTGCTGACCAGGAGAAATAGACTTAATAGGTCCGACATGAATTAAATGGGGCTGATAGACTTCATGAGAAATATCAATTAAAAATAAATCGACCCTTACTTGAGTAGCGTCTCTTCCGCCAATATTTTTTAAAATTAGAAGATACTCTAATGCTCCCTTATGATCGATAATTTTTGTCTCAACCAGTCCAACCTTTGGAGCAGAGGCAGAAACCTGATATTTATGCTCCTCTTCCAGCCTGGTAATAATTTCAGTGTTTTGTTGCGAAACGCTACTTAGCAATTCAACAACTTCTCTCATGCCTTTAATTTCCTGTTGCTGGTTGAATGTTATGATAGCAATAACTGTCGATATGATAGTGAGCAAGATAGAAAAAATAATACTTATCTTCTGCATAGCGTTCGATGGTTGAGTGTCATTAAAAACTCGCCATCTTTTTGCAAACGATCCATCTTCTTCAGGATTTGTCTGTAAGTCTTTCATTTCTAATATCAGAATATACATGCAACATGTTGCACGTCTTAAAGTTTCGGCTAACGTAACGGCTTTGCGATGGCCGGGATTTGAAAACGTAAACAGTCTTACCGAGATTGAATTTCCTTTAAAAACCAAACATCACATTTACCGTCTTACCCGGATATTGCAAAACTAATGTTGTGTGTAGCCGATTCTTTCCAAAGCTCAATACTTTTATAAAATTGAAAGTCTTGAAAAAGCAG
>NZ_JAMDLG010000008.1 GCF_023721715.1 Parasegetibacter sp. NRK P23 | reverse complement strand
AACGTAAAGGCTTACTGATGGACGGGAGTTTAGAAACGTAAACAGTCTTGCCGAGATTGATTTAGTTGAAAAACTGAACACCACGTTCCCCGTCTACCCGGCTATTCAGTAAACTATTGTTGTGTGTAGTTTTATCTGCTCATTGAGTTGTATAATTCATTCAAAGTTTTAGTTGTCCATTCAGCAACTGTCAATGGTCTTTTATCAGATGAAAAATATTCACAAACAAATTTGTATTGCTCAGTTGTCATAAAAACCATGTATTCATTTTCGTACGTTAGTAGATATAACTGCTCTTTAGAATCATTCTTTACCAACTCTGCATTAACCATATCTGCATATCTCTGAATTGTCTCTCCCCACATTAAAGGACTTCCTTTTGCCAATACATAGGTTGTCCCATTTACAATAATGCTATGTTGATTATTTAAATAGTTGTCGTTAGAGTAATTTAGTTGAACTCCTAATTTACTCAAGAAAGGTTGCATTTCTTTTATCATAGCAATAACGCCGCCTTCTTCATACAATTCCTCTCCGTCACCACAACTGTAAAAGCGGGAATCATAAAATTGAAAGGGTGGATTTCTATTGTATTCGGTAAAAAAAATTTTGTTATTACTAAAACGACTCGCTAAAGAGTCCTGAACAATCCGCAATTTATCTTTCTCCGTATAGTCAAAGTAGCCGAGTTCTGTCAATTTTTCTATAAACCCTTTATCAGTCATTTTGCTTGTGATTTTGGAAGTTGTTTTTTTAATTTTTGGAATTGTGTCATGGGAACTGTTTGATTGTGATGTATTTCCATTGCTGTAGAAATAGATAAATGTCAGAATAAAAGATAAATAAAGTTTAAGTCTGTTCATATATGGAATCGTCAAAAATTACACACAACG